>DATEHX010000115.1:0-15883 GCA_035279345.1 Pyrinomonadaceae bacterium
CGATATTGCGCGGCTTTTAACAATTGATCATTAGTCGCGATATCGGAAGTCGTGGTGTTGTTCGAGAGTTGTCCCGTCGCGATGTGGGCGTTTTGCTGGCTCAGCATGTTGCGAACGTCTTCGAGAACGAGCCCGGTCGCATTCAACTGCGTCGGATTCACGTCGACACGGACTGCCGGCAACGAACTTCCGCCAACCACAACCTGGCCCACGCCCTGAATCTGCGAAAGCTTCTGCTGAAGGATCGTCGAGGCGGCGTCGTAGAGTTGGCCTTGATCGTAAATGGGCGAGGTAACTGCGATGATCATGATCGGTGCATCAGCCGGATTCACTTTTCGATACGTCGGATTGTTTGGCAGATTCGCCGGCAAGTAACCGCGCGCAGCGTTGATGGCGGCTTGTACGTCTCTGGCGGCTGCGTCGATATCGCGATTCAACTCAAATTGCAACGTCACGCTCGTCGAACCGAGATAACTCGCGGACGTCATTTCAGTCACACCGGCGATGTGGCCCAATTGACGTTCGAGTGGTGTGGCTACAGAGGACGCCATGATCTCCGGACTCGCGCCGGGCAAGTTTGCCTGCACGGAGATCGTCGGAAAGTCGATCTGCGGCAGCGGTGAAACAGGCAACAACTTGAACGCGACCGCACCAGCGAGCGCAATCGCGACCGTCAACAGCACCGTGGCCACGGGCCGGTGAATGAACGGCGACGACAGACTCATGACGCACTACTCTTTTGAGCTTCTTTGTGGCTAAAGTTGTCGCGAAGATGAGAAAGTTTTCGCGCGATGGAGTCGAAGAAGAGATAGATGACCGGGGTGGTGTAGAGCGTGAGCAGTTGGCTCAGCATCAGTCCGCCAACAAGTGTGATGCCTAAGGGACGCCGTAGTTCAGACCCGGTACCGGAACCAAATGCCAATGGCAGTGCGCCCAACAGCGCGGCCATCGTCGTCATCATGATGGGTCGAAACCGCAGCAAACACGCCTGGTAAATCGCTTCTTCGGGATTCTTCCCGTGCTCTCGTTCGGCTTCGAGCGCGAAGTCGATCATCATGATCGCGTTCTTCTTCACGATGCCGATCAGCAGGATGATGCCGATGATGGCCACGACCGTGAGTTCCGATCGAAATAGCAGCAACGCGAGGATCGCACCCACACCCGCCGACGGCAGCGTCGAAAGAATCGTGAGTGGATGAATGTAACTTTCGTATAACACACCGAGCACGATGTACACGGTGACGATCGCCGCAAGAATCAGGATTGGCTCGTTCGTCAACGAACTCTTGAACGCCTGCGCGGTGCCCTGGAACGAAGCCTGCACACTCGCTGGCATGTTCAATTCTTTTTCGATACGTTCGATCGCGTCGGTTGCTGCGCCGAGTGAGGCGCGATGCGCGAGGTTGAAAGAGATCGTGACGACCGGAAACTGTCCCTGACGGTTTATAGCGAGCGGCGCAGTCCCTGATTCGAAGTGACTAAAGGTACTCAACGGCACCGCCGGCCCATTCGCCGGATGAACGTAGATGTCCTGCAACTTCGCCGGATTGCTTTGAAAATTCGGCAACGTCTCGAGAATCACGTGATACTGGTTCGATTGCGTGAACAGCGTCGAGATCTGGCGCTGCCCGAAAGCGTCGTACAGTGTTTGATCGATCTGGAGCGGTGTGATTCCGAGACGCGAGGCGGTGACGCGATCGATCACGAGTGTCGTTTGCGCCGCACCGGTCTGCTGATCGGTCGCCACGTCCTGTAGTTCAGGCAGCGTCTTCAAACGCTCGACAAAACGCGTGGTCCATGTACTCAACTCGTCTGCGTTCGGTGATTCCAACGAGTATTGATACTGCGTGCGGCTCACGCGATCTTCGACCGTCAGATCCTGCACGGGTTGCATGTAGAGCGTGATGCCGTCAACTTGCGAAAGCGCGGCTTGCAGTCGATTCATAACCGCGACGGCATCGATATCTCGTTGGGCGAGTGGTTTCAAGTTGATAAGAATGCGGCCGCTGTTGAGCGTCGTGTTCGTGCCGTCGACGCCGATGAATGACGAAAGACTCTGCACCGCCGGATCCTTCAGAATGATCTCCGCGAGTGCCTGCTGCCTGTCCGCCATCGCCGGAAACGAAATCCGCTGCGACGCTTCCGAAATGCCTTGAATGACTCCGGTGTCTTCCACCGGGAAGAAGCCTTTGGGCACGATCATGTAAAGCCAGATCGTGAGGACGAGCGTCGCCGCGGCAACCAGCAGAACGATCGCGCGAAACTTCAGTACCCAACGCAGCGTCTCGCCGTAGAAGTCGATCACCTTTTCAAATACGCGTTCCGACGCGCGGTAAAAACGGCCCTGCTTACTCTCAGATTTTGCGCGCAGCAAGCGCGAGCACATCATCGGCGTGAGCGTCAGCGAAACCACGGCCGAGACAAGAATCGTCACGCTCAACGTGATCGCAAACTCCCGGAACAGCCGTCCGACAATGTCGCCCATGAACAACAACGGAATCAGCACCGCGATCAGCGAAATCGTCAGCGACACGATCGTAAAACCGATCTGTTCCGCGCCTTTCAACGCCGCTTGCATCGGCGTCTCACCCTCTTCGAGATAGCGAACGATATTCTCGATCATCACGATCGCGTCGTCGACGACGAACCCGGTCGAGATCGTGAGCGCCATCAGCGTGAGATTGTTGAGGCTGTAGCCGAGGAGATACATCGCCGCGAGAGTTCCGACGAGCGAAAGCGGAACCGCAACACTCGGAATGATCGTCGCCGAGAGATTTCGCAGAAAAAGAAAGATCACCATCACGACGAGCGCTACAGTCAACATCAGTGAAAACTGCACGTCTTTGACTGACGCACGAATCGTCAACGTGCGATCAGTAAGCACTGAGACTTGAACGGCGGGCGGAAGTGTCGTCTGTAGTTGCGGCAACAGCGCCTTGATGCGATCGACGACCTGGATGATGTTGGCGCCGGGTTGGCGCTGAATGTTGACGATGACGGCGGGCACGTTGTTCATCCACGCCGCCTGTTTGATGTTTTCCGCGCCGTTCACCACCGAAGCAACGTCCGACAACACCACCGGCGCGCCATTGCGATAAGCGACAATGACCGATCGGTAATCCTTATCGGAAATAATCTGATCGTTGGCGTCGATCTGATACGACTGCTTTGGTCCATCAAAGTTGCCCTTTGCCTGATTGACGCTCGTTTGCTGAAGCGCGGTACGCACGTCTTCGAGACTGATCCCGTAAGAAGAAAGCGCGGTCGGATTCGCCTGAATACGCACGGCCGGTTTTTGCCCGCCGCTGATGCTCACTAAACCGACGCCGGGTAGTTGTGAAATCTTTTGGGCCAGACGCGTGTCAGCCAGATCTTCAACCTGGGTCAACGGAATCGTGTCGGACGTGAGCGCGAGTGTCATCACCGGCGCGTCGGCAGGATTCGACTTGCTGTAAATCGGCGGTGTTGGTAAGTCGGCAGGCAAAAAGTTTGACGCGGCGTTGATGGCTGCTTGCACTTCCTGTTCGGCAACGTCGATGTTGAGATCGAGTGCGAACTGCAAAGTGATGATCGAACTGCCGCCGGAACTCGTCGACGTCATCTGGTTCAAGCCGGGCACTTGTCCAAACTGTCTTTCCAGCGGAGCAGTGACGGCTGACGCCACGACTTCCGGACTCGCGCCCGGATAAAACGTGATCACCTGAATCGTGGGATAGTCGACCTCGGGCAGCGCAGAGACGGGAAGCTGGCGATACGCAACGATTCCGGCGAGCAAAATCGCCGCCATCAAAAGCGAGGTGGCCACTGGCCGCAGAATGAATGGCCGAGATGGACTCATAACATTGACGATTTCTGATTGTTGATTGCCGATTTGGGGGAGTTTCCGCGCACCGAAACCTTGATGCCGTTTTGCAGTTTGTCGAATCCATCGACCGCCACCACGTCGCCATCGTTTATGCCTTCAACTGCGGTGACGTTTCCATCGGTTGTGCCGACGGTTACAGTTTTCATCGCCACCGTTTGATTAGGCTGCACGACGTAAACAAACGCATCCTGCGCGTTGCGCTGAATTGCCGCCGAAGGCACGAGGATCGCGCCGCGTTCGGTCGTTAACAGCAAGCGCGCGTTAACGAATTGATTCGGAAAAAGCGCGCCGTCCTGGTTGGAAAAAACTGCCTTGAGTTTGATTGTTCCGGTGGTGGTGTCGATCTGGTTATCAAACGTCAGCAGTGCGCCTGACGAAAGCTTTGTTTGCTGCGTGCGATCGAACGCATCGACTGACAGCCGGTTGCCGCGACGCAACTGTTGCCGGATTTGCGGCAAGTAGTCTTCAGCCACGCTGAAGATCACGTTGATTGGTTGCAGTTGCGTGATCACCAGCATGCCGTTTGTATCGGCAGCGTGAACGATGTTGCCGGGATCGACGAGACGCAGACCAACGCGACCGGAGATCGGCGAAGTGATCTTGCAGTAAGTTAGATTTACGTTCGCAGTGTCGATCTGTCCCTGATCGAGTTTTACGGTGCCTTCGAGCTGATGAACGGTCGCGACCTGCGTGTCGAGCTGTTGTTTGGGAACCGCATTTTTGCTGTACGCGATCTGATAACGTTGCAGATCGACGTTAGCGTTTTCGAGCAGTGCTTTGTCGCGTTCGTATTGACCTTGTGCCTGGACCAGTTGTGCCTGGAAGGGACGGGGATCGATCTCCGCGAGCACATCACCCTGCTTGACCATCTGGCCTTCGCGGTAATTAACGCTCATTAACTGACCGTCGACGCGGGTCTTAACTGTTACGGTGTAAAGCGGTGAAACGGAGCCGAGCGCATTGATGTAGACGCCGATGTCGCCGCGTTGAGCGACCGCGGTGGAGATTGCAACACCCGGTTGCGGCGGCGTTGTTTTAGGTGCGGCTTCGGTCGCGCTTTGGCGGCTTCGCAGAATCAGATAACCGGAAAGGCCGGCAACGAGGAGCAGCAACAGCATGAGCCAGACACCGCGTTTTCTTTTACGCGGTTGGACCACCGGAGCTGCTTGTGGTTCTTCTGGCGGCTCCGGTGGTGCGACGTCTTCGAGCGGCGGCTCATCCATTGAAGGATATGTTAGAGAAGACGTGCTGTTACTTCTTCTACTTGTTTGCGCAGCTTGTCAGCTTGTTGCCACGAGAAGGCACAAAAAGCCTCACCCCTTCGAACTATCTTTTTGTGTTTTTTGTGGCTAAAAAGGTAGTGTGGGTGAACCATCCCTGTGAGCCCGTTTATCCTTGGTCCACCCACACTCAAAACACAGGATTTCCCCCCTCTTGCTCGTTCAGAACCCTGTGTCTAACTTGAAGAAGGTCTCTAACTACGTGGACGCATACTAGCCCGCCGCCTTCGGTTTCTCTTTCACTTTGTTGTCACTCTTATCAGCCATTTGCGGTAGCGAGAGTCCCAGATCGAGATCCTGGTAGAACTCCTTCTCACCGCCTTCGAAGTGATGACCACTAGCTTTCACTGCATAGAATTGTTTGCCGCAGGTAGCTGCTTCATACAACGACTGCGCTTCGTTGAAAGGCGAGGTGTCGTCGTTCGTTGCGTTAACAAAAACAATCGGCGTTTGGTTCAACTGCTTCAGATAGTCGAGCGTCTCAAATGTTTTTTCGTTTGGTCTGCGGTGTGTGACATAGATGATCGCGTCAGTCGGTCTCCACGCGAGTTCGCCATAGACGGGAAGACTGATCGCGACGACCCGGCTTACCGGAAAAGTAAACTGTGGTTGCGACGCGACGAGCACGCTGTAACTCGCTCCGACCGACCAACCTGCCAAGACAACCGGAGCTTTGCTGTCGATGCCAGTTTGAGCGCTGGAAAGACGTGCGATCGTGTCGTAGTCGCGCGTGACTTCTTCGGGAGCAAGAGGATGCTGCGGAGTCGCGAACGTCATCATGTATTCCCTGGCGTCGATCCCCACGACCGTGATGCCGGATGCTGCAATGTGCGCGGCAATGTCAGCACAAAACGGACTCCAACCTCCGTCGCCGCTCGTAAAGACCACAAGTCTTTGATTCGCGGCGTTCTCCTGTTGATAGACCTGAAGATGGAGCGGTTTACCACTGCGAATCGTCGCTGGAAGAATGGAATGTTTGACTTCGTGCGACAGCTCTTCGTGCGTGACGTGATGATAAAACCCGTGATACCACTTCACTGCGTAGACAGAAACTGAGCAAACAACGATAAGTATTACGACAACCACCTTCTTGCTTGCGTTCATGAGCTTCAGTCCGTGTTTGTCCGTGTAATCCGTGGCAATTCTTTCATCCACGCCACCGCACCACCGAGCGCCGCATAAAACTCTTCACGCGCACCGCTGAACCGATGATTACTCGCCTTGATCAGCACATACTTCTTCGGATCTTTCGCACTCTCAAACAACATGTTGCCGACCTTCCGCGGGCTCGCCGTGTCAGACGTGCTCTGGATCATCACGAGCGGCACGGGCGCAATCTGCGCGAGCACATCCTGACTGCGAAACCCGTAAAGCGCATTCGCTTCGTTGTTCAGGTTCGCGTGATTCGCGCCGAGACCGCTCACGAGTTGATTCTGTTTCGGCAAGCCAATCGAAACGATACCGGCCCAGTTGGCCCGGGTCCGAGGATCCGAGCCAACCGCTATTGCAAAGCCGGCGCCGAGCGACCAGCCGTAAACATAAACCGGTGTTGCCGCATCAACCTTCGCATAACCGCGCAGCGCCAGCGCGACGTCAGCGTAATCGTGCGCAAGTTGATCGATGCGGAGCGGGTTCTGTGGAGAAGAGAACTCGCGCAGGTAAACTTTCGAATCGATGCCCGCCACGGCGAACCCGAGATGGGCCAACTGTTGTGCGGTGCGCGGTGCGAGTCCGCGCCAACCACCATCGCCACACGCATAGATTGCCGGTACCGCCGGATCATCATTGCGCGGCCGATAAAAATGCACTTTGAACTGTTGCTCTCGAACACTCACGTCGCGATCTTCAGTGACAACGTCGGGCCACGTCTTCATGTCGTCAGGGTCGTAGTGATCCGGCGGCGGCACAGCCTCCTGCGCGCGGATGCAAACAGAACCCGTCAGGACGACAACGAAGACAGCAACGCCCAACAGAATCCAACGATGAACGAGGCGGCGTATTTCCATGTCTTGATCCTGTCCAGAAAGCCTTTGCGCCCGAGCACCATTTCGAGCGTGAGCGCGTTGCGCACCTGAATCACCGCGTAAAGCATCTGGAACGACAACCGGTGTTGATTGAAACAAAAGTAACGCGGTTCCCAGATGTGCGGGTGATACTTCGCTTTGTAACGATAGAGAAGTTTGAAATCGTAATTCAGGTTGACTCGTTCGTAGACAAAGCGCATCAGCCGCGCCAGCACGGGATGATTTTCCAGGTCGGGATCGTCCAGCAGCGCCAGCGGCGCAAGCCCCATCGATGCCATGCGATAGCCCTCTCCCCGCAAGAGGCGAAGGATCTCCGTGGTTAAGAGTTCCATCGTTCCACGCACCGCATCAGGCCTGCGCCGCGTTACATCGAGGTAATATCCACTGCTTCCGTAAATCGGTTCGCAAACAATGAATCCCTCGATCCGTCCATTTCCTTTTCCCGATTGCGCGATGTAGTAGCGCTTGGCCGACGGATGGTCCAAGCCCATCGATCCCAGCACAAATCCCAGTTCGTGATTACCTTTGCCCTTCAGCCACTCCGCGGAGATCTCGCGCAGCTCGTTATTGATTTCCTCTGCGTCGCGAGCGAACGGATCGTGTTCGCTGACGACGACCCCGCCGCGTCGTGCTTTGTTAGTTGCCGCTCGCACCAGTTCCATCTGGCCACCGGCAAGTGTGAAGCGGTCGAGGTTGAATATCGCTTCCTTGCCGATCTGCACGTCTGCAAAACCCTCCTGTCGAAACGCTTCCAACGTCGCCGGCGAAACCTGATACGCACCGACGGGCCGCATTATGGCACTCGCAAAATCGTGTATGAGCCGGCGCGTCTGCTGCGGCGCGCATACAGGATCGCCCGCGATCAGCGCTACTCCGGCGCTGACCTGATAGGCGATAAATCCATCCACGCCAGGAGACGTGAAATACGATTTCGGTCCTTCGAGCAACACATACGAGTTTGAACTTGTGCCATAACGCCGGACCCACGAATCAAGTTTCGCTTCGGGTACTTGCATACGTTCAATAACGCCACGGACTTTCACTGACTAACACAGATCATTCCGTGTTCTTCCGCGAAGATCCGTGGCCTTAGCCTCTCACCAACTCAGGTGGTTGCGCTTGTAGTGGCGGTTGTACCGGTGATGCTTGTGGTGATGCCTCCAATAATTGCGATCGTGATGTTTGGCGGCGTTAGCCGTGCCTGACTGCAAACCCAAAGTTGCCGCGCCAAGTAGCAACGCGCCTCCCAACACTAATGAAAATAGTTTTCTCATGAGTTCTCCTTTCGGTGAGTCTTTTGGCAACGATCATGCCAGTAAGATCTCTCCCGCAAAGGCGCAAAGACGCAAAGAAAACCCTTCAAAACGCGGTAGCGGCTTTGCGCCTTTGCGCCTTTGCGGGAGAGATCCTCACGTGGCAACTTTGTCCGTGCGACCAAACCGCCACAATGTAGCCAGCCCTAAAGTGCCACAAAAAGTTGAAAGACTTCGCGGAGCCGTTTGTGCATCGTGTGGGTTGGCATGGAACTCTTGTTGATCAAATACGGACTCGTGGCTGTCTTCCTGGCGGCGATGTTGGAGGCGGACGTCATACCGGTTCTGGTGGGAGTCGCGGCGCATCGCGGCTACTTCGATCCGCCGATGGCCATTGCTGTCGCGAGTTTCGGAGCGCTCGCGGGCGACTGCGTTTGGTTTTACGTAGGACGAAGCGGCGCGATCAGGAAGAGCAAACTCATGCTCCGGCTGCAATCGAAAGCGGAGATCCTTTTCCAGCGCGTTGGTCACTGGCAGATACCTGCTTCGCACATCATCTACGGAACGCGCATTGCGACGATGACCTTCTTAGGAGCGCGAGGCTCAATGGTCGGCAGATTCGTGTTGGTTGACGGAGTGTCGTGTTTAGCGTTGACGACACTTCTGTTCTGCCTGGGCTTCGCGCTCAGCGCTAGTGTTTCGATGATTTTGGTTGATGTGAAAAGAATAGAACTGGTGCTGCTCGTCGCGGTTGCGTTGTTCGTGGTTGTTTTTTATTTGCTGCAAAGGTTTGGACGAAGACTTGCGAAGATTTAAGCTCCACACCAAAACAACACTGCTGAGCTCAGCAATCATTGTGGCGATGCTGCTGGCGGCGCTGATGATTACGAGCGCCGCGATCGCCAACATCGAGCGTAGTGACGATCAAGCCGTAGCCGAGATTCAAGCACGCGATCTCGCGCAACACGTCAGCGACGCCGGTTCGCACGATCCGGCAACACTGGCGCGCTCCGCGACACTGATCAAAGGTTCGCGGCCAAACATTATCGGCGTGCGCATCTGGCAGCTTTCGAACGGACAGTTCATTGAAGAAGCTTCGGCAGCCGGCAGCGCACCGGCAGTAGCGATACCTGAAGACACGCAGAACGTGCTGCGCCGTGGTTCCGCGGTTCCACACATTTCATCGCCAGCGGGATATCGGGTCTTTGCGAGCACGTCTGAAAACGGCCGGCCGAGTGGCGCGGTCGAGATTGTTCAGCGTTTCGACAGCATCGGCGCAGTGGCGTTTCGCTATTTGAAGAGCGTTATCTGGATGTTTTTGGTCGTCATTGTTTTGGTCGTGCTCGGTACGTATTTAATGTTCCGGCAATTGCAGTTGACGACGAAGCTCGAGACCGAAAAAAGCATTCTGCGCGAACGCGTTCGCGACGCCACGATCGAACTGCAAAAACGAAATCAACAACTTCAGGAAACGAATCTCGAACTCTGGCACACAAACCGCCGCATGAACGAACTGGGCCGTCTTGCCGCGGCCGGTCAAACAGCCGCCCACTTCGCGCACGAAGTCGGAACGCCGCTCAACTTAATCAGCGGTCACGTGCAGTTACTGCGATCCGATCTCGATCGCGATCCACGCGATGCCGAGTCACGCATAAAAACCATCAGCGCGCAGATCGAACGCATCGAGCGAATCGTTCGCCGCATGCTCGACAAGACGCGCTTCGAAACAGAACTCTCGCCGGTCGATCTGAACGCTGTATTGCGCAAGTTGTGCGATGCGATGTCTCCGGCATTCGACAAACGCAACATCCGTTTGGTGGAAACGTTCGCGGACAAACTTCCGCTGATGGCAGGCTCGTCAGATCGTTTGCAGCAACTATTTCTCAACCTGATGAACAACAGCCTCGATGCGATGGCGGATGGTGGAGAGATTCAGGTTCGCACGGCAGTCGAAGGCAAACCCGGCAAAGCGCAACGAATCGTCGTCGATTTCACCGACACCGGATCGGGCATGACTCCGGAAGTGATGAGCCACATCTTCGATCCGCTTTACACGACGAAAGATCGCGGTCGTGGCACCGGGTTGGGTCTGGTGATCGTGAATCAGGTCGTGGCTGAACTCGGCGGCACGGTGACGGTTGAAAGTGAGTTAGGAAAAGGCACGCGCTTTCGTTTGACTTTCCCGGCGATACCGAACGACATGCCCCTCGCGATGGAGAACGAGGAGCATGAGCTGACGGCCAACGTGCATTAGGTGTTAGTGATGAAACGTATTCTTGTTGTCGACGACGATCAGGACTCATGCGAACTGTTGCGCGAGATCTTCTCCGCGGAAGGTTGGCACGTCGACACCGCACTGAGCCCGTTACAGGCATTCAGCCTCGCCGGGAAAGAGAAGATCGATCTTGTCGTCAGCGATGTAAACCTCGAAGCGAATCAAACCGGATTGGATTTGTTGAAAGACTTGCGCACGCAGTGTCCGGTGATTCTCGTAACGGGTTTCGGCACGCTCGATTCCGCTGTGGAAGCTGCGCGAGAAGGCGCATGGGATTTTATTTCGAAGCCTTTCAAAGTTCAGGAAGTGGTTGCGATTGCGCGGCGCGCGCTCGAACACGATCCACACAACGCCAACTCGAATCGTGGAGCCGAGCAACTCTCAGCACGTTACGAACAGGGAGGATTACTCGGACGCTCGCCCGTGATGATCGGGCTTTACAAAGAGATCGCGCGCGTTGCGCCGACGCGTTCGACGATTTTGATCGCGGGTGAATCGGGCGCCGGAAAGGAATTGGTCGCGCGATCGATTCATCAGCACAGCACGCGTTCCGCCGGTCCGTTCATCGCGATCAACTGTGGCGCGCTTACCGAAACTCTTTTGGAAGCGGAACTCTTCGGCCACGTGCGCGGCGCGTTTACCGGCGCTGTCAGCGATCGCAAAGGACTCTGGGAAGTAGCCGCGGGAGGCACGCTCTTTCTCGACGAGGTTGGCGAAACCAGTCCTGCGTTCCAGGTGAAACTTCTCCGTGCGTTGCAGGAAGGCGAGATCAGACGCGTCGGCGCATCGCGAGCGATACAAGTCGACGCGCGCATTCTGGCGGCGACCAACAGAAACCTGGACCAGGACGTGAAGGCCGGAAAGTTTCGCGAGGATCTGTTTTACCGGCTGAGTGTCGTGACGCTGCGTGTGCCTGCGTTGCGAGAGCGGCGCACGGATATTCCGTTGTTGGCGGAGCGTTTTCTCGCCACAGTGCGGGAGCGCGAAGGTCACACGCCGTTGACGTTGTCGGAAGAGACGTTGCGAATGCTGGTGGCGTATGGCTGGCCGGGAAATGTGCGCGAGCTCGAGTCGGCGATCGAGTACGCGGTGCTTCATGCACGCGGAAATGAGATCGTGCCGGAAGACCTGCCGGAGAAACTTCAGTCGGCGCAAGTCCGTGCCGCGGCGCGTTCGTCACTTTCCGCGCTGTTTGAAGATCTGCCGTCGCTCGACGAACTGGAACGGCGTTACCTGCTCTACATCCTCGACGTAGCGAGCGGCAATCGCACGCGCGCTGCTGAAATCCTGCGCATCGACCGGCGCACGCTCTATCGCATGATTGAGCGTTACGGTATCGAGGCCAACGGTGAATAGCTGTGGCTTTTTGGACCCTCAGACCTAATTAGCCACAAAGAGGCACAAGAAGCACAAAAGGCACAAGAGGTTTTTGGAGATGTTTAGGGGCTTCTTTTGTGCCTCTTGTTCTTCTTGTGCCTCTTTGTGGCCTTGTACGCGAATTGCGGTGGGCGCTGTCCGTGGTTCGCTTACGCCTAAATCTTCAGGCAAAGATTTTGCTGGTTGTGGCCGGTTCGATGTTGCTGATTCTGGTCGCGTCGTCGTACTTGCACAGCGGCAGAATTCGTTCGCTCATCGAAAGAGATCACTACGACAGCGCCGTCAACCAGACCGTTGCGCTCAGTGATCGCATCGCGAAGTACGACTATTTCTCAAACCTCGAAGACCTTCAGCAGGAGATGCAACTGGTCGTCAGTTCGCGGCCCGACTTCAAACAGATCGACGTCTACGAAAACCAGCAAACAGTTCCCCAACTGATCGCTACGACGGCCACCGGCACCGCCAATCTCCTGTCCGCGTTGGACAGTGATGACCAAACGAACGCCGCCAGCACCACGCCAATCAACAACGACAACGGCGAGTTTTGGTTGATTAGTGTTCCCATCAACGCGGGCTCGCACACAGGTGCGATCAAAGCGCTCGTGCTCAAGAGTTATCACCGCAAACTCGTCAGCAGTCTGCATCGTGAATACAACTTCGTTTTGTTTGGCGCGGTGATCGCGTCGGTGATTTTGTTGTATTTGCTCTTCGTCTACTTTTTTCGCAAACCAGTGAAAGAAATCGTCCAGACAATGGCCCAAGCTCGCAAAGGCGATTTGTCGGTGCGTGCGCGCGTGCACAGAGATGACGAGCTGGGCGAGATTGCGAGTGGCTTCAATCAGATGATGGACGATATCAGTAGTTTGAATAGTGAGCTGGTGAGAAAGGTAAGACTCGTCACTACTGAACTGCAAACCGCGAACGGAAATCTGCTCCGCACGCAGCAACGTCTATCGCATGCCGAACGAATGGCGGCTATTGGTCAGGTGACTGCTTCGCTAGCACACGAGATCGGCACACCGTTGAATGCGATCGCCGGGCATCTGCAGCTTCTGGCGCGAAATCATCCGAGTTGCGGGGACACGCAAAGGCGCCTGACGATCGTCAACGCGCAACTCGGTTCGATCGTGCAAACCGTCAAGACTCTGCTCGAACGCACGCATCGCCGGCCGATCGTTCCGCAACCGACAGACATCAACAACATCATCGAAGAACTGTTACTGCTGGTCGCGCCTCTCCTTGAATCACGCAACATTCGAGTTTCGCAAAATCTCGACCGTTCGCTGCCGCACGTCTTTGCCGATCGCGAGAGTTTGCATCAGGTGTTTCTGAATCTCGTGAACAACAGTATCGAAGCGATGCCGGAAGGCGGCGAGATGGAGTTTGTTACTAAATACGTACACGAAGCTGAACTGATCGAGGTGCGGTTTATCGACTCCGGAACGGGCATTTGCAGCGAAGCCAAAGATCACCTGTTCGAGCCGATGTGGACCAACAAAAAATCCGGCAGCGGACTCGGCCTGGCGATCGCGAAGGAGATCATGCTCGAACATCGCGGCCGGATCGATTGTTTGGAAGTCGAGAAAGGCGCTGAGTTTCGCGTGCTTCTGCCGGTCGTCGCCGCTGAGCTTGGCCTTGAAAGTCGTCTCAATCACACCGGGCTTCAGCCCGGTGCTGGAACGGAAGGCTACAGCAGAAAACCGTTTCAACGGTTTTCGGGATCTCGCCAGGGAAACCGTTAAAACGGTTTCTCAACAAACGTAGTGTTTTTCCACCGGGCTGAAGCCCGATGTAAATGAGAAGAAGTTCGAGGTAGGGCGAGTTTACTGAGGTGAGGTTAGATGCCGCATAAGATTCCGCAGATTCTGACCGTCGACGATGATGCGGTCACCTGCGAACTGCTTTGCGAAGTGTTTACTCGCGAGGGCTTCGGCGCGACTTTCGCTAACAGTGGTGAGGCAGCCCTGGTCGCGGTCGCGCGGCAACGTCCGGATCTGCTGCTGAGTGACATTCGGATGAAGACGCGTCTCGATGGGCTGTCGCTGTTGGAGATTGTTCATCGCGAGTATCCCGGTGTTCCGGTCGTGTTGATGACGGCGTTCGGTTCGATCGACACTGCCGTGCGAGCGGTGAAAGAAGGCGCGTTTGATTACATCAGTAAGCCTTTCAATATAGATGAGCTCGTGGCGATTGTTCGCCGCGCACTCGCAAACGGAACAGGCAAACAACTCGCATCCGATCTCGACGATGAAGAAGTCGCTTCCGGACTCATCGGACGCACACCTTCAATGCTCGAGATCTACAAGATGATCGCGCGCGTTTCAGACTCACGCGCCGCCGTGCTGATCACAGGCGAATCCGGCACCGGTAAAGAGTTGGTCGCGCGCGCGATTCATAACCACGGATCGAGAGCGAACGAACCGTTCGTCGCTGTGAATTGTGGAGCGCTGACGGAGACATTGCTCGAATCGGAATTGTTTGGACACGTGAAGGGTTCATTCACGGGCGCGATCGCGAACAAACGCGGCATCTTCGAACAAGCGGGCGAAGGCACTGTGTTTCTCGACGAGATCAGTGAGACGAGCGCGGGTCTGCAAGTGAAGTTGTTGCGTGTGTTGCAGGAGCGTGAAGTGGTTCCGGTTGGGAGCACCGAACCGGTAAAGGTCAGGGCGCGCGTGATTGCCGCGAGTAATGCTGACTTGGAGAAGCTTTCCGAACGCGGCGCTTTCAGAGGCGACTTGCTCTATCGTCTAAACGTGATCCAGTTGCATTTGCCGCCGTTGCGTGAGCGCCGCGAAGACATTCATCTTCTCGTCGCGCACTTCCTGCACAAGCATGCGGCTGGACCAAGTGCGTCAATGGCCCTCGACGAGAAAGCGATGCAATGTCTGATTGCATATTCGTGGCCCGGCAATGTGCGCGAACTGGAGAACGTCATCGAACGCGCCATCACGTTGAGCCAGGGTGGGCTGATCACGATCGACGATCTTCCGGAACGTATTCGTCTGCAACCGTCGCCTGACATGCCGCCGCTCTCCGCTGAAGACCTCGCGGAGATCTTTTCCGGCTTACCGAACCTCGACGAGATCGAGCGCCGGTATATTCTTCACGTGCTCGAAGCCACCGGAAACAATCGCAAACGCACCGCTGAGATCCTCGGCATCAACCGCAAGACTCTGTATCGCATGGCCGCGCGGTTTGAGATTGAATTTGCTCAAATGTAGGACCCAAACATAAGATACGCGTCTTATGATCCGAACTGCATTTCTCTCAAGTTTTGTTCTCCTCTTACTTGTTACATCGTTTCAGGCGCAAACGGTTTCGCGTTGCGAGCCGTCGCCGCCGATGCCGAAGAACCCCAAGCCGGGTGTCGTTGGTCTGAGTCTCAGCCGCGACGGCAAGACGCTCCTGACCGCCGGTGGAGACGGCATTATCAGGGTCTGGGATTTCGCGTCCGGACAGTTACAACGAACCCTGACCGGTCACACTAATTCGGTCTACATAGCCGAGTTTAGTCCGAATGAAAAACTGATTGCCTCTTCCTCTCGCGATACCACCGCGCGGATTTGGGACTTTGCCAGCGGTCGTGAGGTTCATAAGTTGGGTGGGTTCCATTGCGCCGTTAAGTCGGTCGCGTTCAGTCCGAATGGAAAGACGGTGGCGGGTGTCGGCAATGATGGGATGCTGAAGTTATGGGACGTGAAGACGGGAAGGGAATTGAAGTCGCTGGTCCATTCCGAATCATCCGAGGGAGACACCGGGACCTACTCAGTCGTGTTTAGCAAGAACGGAAAAAAGATCTACGCGGG
>DATEHX010000116.1:0-4521 GCA_035279345.1 Pyrinomonadaceae bacterium
GTCAGGCGCAGCGTCTGGTGACGGTCATTTCCGCCGTGCCGCGTAACCTGGCTGTAGTTGTTAAGCAGATCGGCGAGCAAAAGACCGCTTAGGATTTTTGAGGAAGGATAGAAAGGTAATCATGGCAGCAACACGCGAAGATGTAATTGAGTTTCTGAAGAACATGACGCTTTTGGAAGCTTCGCAACTCGTGAAAGAGTTGGAGGAGACTTTTGGCGTCTCAGCAGCAGCGGCGGCAGTGGCCGCGGCTCCGGCGGCCGGTGGCGGTGGTGGTGAAGCGGCAGCGGCTGCGGAAGAAAAGACGGAATTTGACGTCGTTCTGCAGGCTGTCGGTGGCAACAAGATCAACGTGATCAAGGTCGTCCGCGAGGTTACCGCGCTCGGATTGAAAGAAGCGAAGGATCTCGTTGAGGCCGCTCCGAAGGCTGTGAAGGAAGGCGTTTCGAAGGAAGAAGCTGAGACGATCAAGACGAAGCTGACCGACGCAGGCGCTACTGTCGAAGTTAAGTAAAACCATCCACGGATTACGCAGATTCTTTGGAAATCTGTGCAATCTGTGGTTAACTTCTTCTTTGCTTGACACTGGAATAGTTAGTGGCTAAGTTAAGGGAGTATTGAGGCGCTGGCGTTACTCCCAAAAAATTTGACGGAAGTTAAGCCGCTTACGCGAAACAAGCGGTCAGGGCATTGTGCGCTCTGACCGCCGTTTTGGCGTCTCTGAAGGTTTTGGCAAACGGAACTCGGTATTTTCATAAGGAATCTCACATGTCTGCAAATCTGCTTCAAACAATTACTACAGGACTAGGAAGACGTACCAGCCAGGCGCCGGAGAGAGTCGACTTCTCTAAGATCGCCACTGCCGTGCGTATTCCTAATCTCATCGAGATTCAGCGTGAGTCGTACAACCGCTTTCTGCAAATGGACTTGTTGCCCGAAGAACGCGAGGCAACCGGTCTCCAGGCGGTCTTTCAATCGGTCTTTCCGATCTCCGATTTTCGTGGCACTGCCACGCTCGACTTCGTCGAGTACCAGATCGGCAACTGGCAGTGTAAGTGCGGACGGCTCGAAGGTCTCAATTACCTGAGGTCGAACTGCAAAAACTGCGGCGCGACAATCAAGGTCAATCCGCTCGCGGCCGGCGACACGCTTTGCCATCGTTGCGGTACGTTCAACTTCGTTCGTCCGACTTTGTGCGAAAACTGCGGCGAGCCCGTCGGTCTCAAGCACAAGCACGATCAGCAGGAGTGTCAGGAACGCGGCATGAGCTACAGCGTTCCGCTGAAGGTCAAGATCCGGCTCACTGTCTACGACAAAGATCCGGACACTGAAGTGCTCTCGATTCGCGACATCAAGGAAGAGGAAGTCTTCTTCGGCGAAATCCCGCTGATGACGGACAACGGTACGTTCATCATCAACGGCACGGAGCGCGTCATCGTTTCGCAGTTGCATCGTTCGCCCGGCGTCTTCTTCAAACGCGGCGCCATTTACGTCGCGAAGATCATTCCGTATCGCGGTTCGTGGGTCGAGTTTGAGTACGACCAGAAGAACCTGCTTTACGTGCGCGTCGGCAAACGAAAGTTTCTGGCGTCGATCTTCCTGCGGGCGCTCGGTCTCTGGTTCAACCAGAAAGACGGCGAGCTGAACAAACTAAAGACTGCGCGCACCGATTCTCAACTCGAAGACTTAGTTAAGAACGCTTCGTTCACCGACGAAGACATGCTGAAGGCGATCTACATTACTGACGAAATCCGGCTTCAGGACGGCCACCTATATCTTCAGGTGCCCGAGAACAAGTCGACGAATCTCGTCGGTATGAAAGTCGATTTCGACATCAAGGGCAAAGGCCCGGATCCGATCGTTCGCAGTGGCAAGAAGGTCACTTTGTCGGCGCTCGAACAGCTTCGCAAATCGAGCATCGGCGAAGTGGAGATCGACTCGTCGCAGCTCGAATCCGCGTTCACCGTTGCCGACATCGTGAACACCGAGAGTGGCGAAGTAATTCTCGAAGCGAACAACGAGATCACGCCGGCGAAGCTCCAGGAGATTGTCGAAGCGGGTATCACCAGCTTCGCGGTGTTCTTCCCCGAGCGCGATGACGTTGGTCCGGTGCTGTCGCTGACGTTGAAGAAAGACGTCATCACCAAGCCGGTTGATGCGCTTTTGGAAATCTACCGCAAGATGCGCCCTGGCGATCCGCCGACCGTGCAGACTGCTTACCGCCTACTCGAAGCGATGTTCTTCGATCCGCGGAAGTTTGATTTCTCGCGCGTTGGACGGCTGAAGTTCAACATCAAGATGGGCAAGCCCGAGCGCGAGCGGATCGACGATCCGTTGCTCTCGGCGCACGACTTCTACGAAGTGGTTACTTACGTGCTGAAGATGCGTAAGAACCCGTCGGAGTTTCAGGCGGACGACATCGATCACCTCGGAAATCGCCGCGTGCGTGCGGTTGGTGAGTTGCTGGAAAACCAGTTCCGCATCGGCCTCGAGCGCATGGAACGTGCGATCAAGGAGAAGATGTCGATTCACCAGGAAATGCAGACGACGATGCCACGCGACCTGATCAACGCCAAGCCGGTGACGGCCGCGGTGCGCGAGTTCTTTGGGTCGAGCCAGTTGTCGCAGTTCATGGACCAGACAAACCCGCTGTCGGAGATCACGCACAAGCGCCGTCTCTCGGCACTGGGACCGGGCGGTCTGTCACGCGAACGCGCGGGATTCGAAGTCCGCGACGTTCACCCGACGCATTACGGCCGTATCTGTCCGATTGAGACGCCTGAAGGTCCGAACATCGGATTGATCTCGAGTCTCTCGTGCTTCGCGCGTATCAATGAATTCGGGTTTATCGAAGCGCCTTATCGCAAGGTGAGCGATGGCCGCGTCGTTGAGTACGTGCGCGTCATCAATGGCGGCGACACGAAGTTAAAACCGAATGATCACGTTCCGTTTGAAGAGGTCGAGAAGGCGAACAAAAAGCTCAACGCCGAAGCGCGCCGGGCTGAGTCCGAGCCGTGGCCGTTCTATCTGACGGCGTGGGAAGAGGACAAACACGTCGTCGGTCAGGCCAACATCGAACTCGATGCAGAAGGCAACATTGTCAACGAGCGCAACGCAGCCCGGAAAGCCGGTGAGTTCATTCTCGCGCTGCGCAAGGACATCGAGTATGTCGACGTTTCGCCGAAACAGCTCGTGTCTGTGGCCGCGTCGTTGATTCCGTTCCTCGAAAACGACGACGCGAACCGCGCGTTGATGGGTTCGAACATGCAACGCCAGTCAGTGCCGCTGCTTCGTGCGGAAGCGCCGTACATCGGCACCGGCATGGAGAAGGTCACTGCTCGTGACTCCGGCGCGGTCGTGGCCGCGAAACGCGACGGTGTGGTCGATTACGTCGACTCCGAACGCATCATCGTCAAGGCGGATCACAACGTCGACGGCACGATCTCGCGCGAAGTGACGGCGGACATCTACACGTTGATCAAATTCAAGCGTTCCAACCAGAACACCTGTATCAATCAACGTCCGATCGTCCACGTCGGCGAGCGCGTGGAAAAAGGCCAGGTGATCGCCGACGGTCCGTGTACCGACCGCGGCGAACTCGCACTCGGCCGAAACGTGCTGGTCGCGTTCATGCCGTGGCGCGGTTACAACTTCGAAGACGCGATCCTCGTTTCCGAGCGACTCGTGAAAGAGGACTACTACACCTCGATTCACATCGAAGAGCTCGAAATCGAAGCGCGCGACACGAAGCTCGGACCGGAAGAGATCACACGCGACATTCCGAACGTCGGCGAAAACATGCTTCGCGATCTCGACGAGAGCGGCATCATTCGCATCGGCGCTCAAGTGAAACCGGGCTCGATTCTGGTCGGCAAAGTCACGCCGAAAGGCGAGACGCAGTTGACCGCGGAAGAGAAACTGCTGCGCGCGATCTTCGGTGAGAAGGCCGGCGACGTGAAAGACGCTTCGCTGGTCAGCCCGCCGGGAATCGACGGCACGGTCGTGGACGTTCAGGTCTTCACCCGCAAGGGCCAGGAGAAGGATCAACGTTCACTTGCGATCGAACAGGACGAAGAAGATCGCCTGCGGCGCGACCTTGAAGACGAAATTCGTATTTTGCGGGAACAGCGCGACGAGCGAATTTACGAGCTACTCGAAGGCCGCAAGCTTTCGGCGGATCTGACGTCAAATCGCGAAATCGTAATTGAGAAAAACGTTCAGATCACGCGCGAGATGTTGAAAGCTGTCGAGCCGAAGGCGTTGCGCAAAGTGCAACTCGCTTCGTCGCGTCTCGACATCGGCGCTGAGATCAAGGAGTACGAAGACCGCACCGAACGCCAGATCAAGATCCTCTCCGACATCTACGAAGAGAAGATCGCGAAACTGCGTCAGGGCGACGAGCTTTCACCGGGCGTGATCAAGATGGTGAAAGTGTTCATCGCCATGAAGCGCAAACTGTCGGTCGGCGACAAGATGGCCGGACGTCACGGTAACAAAGGCGTCATCGCCCGGATTCTTCCGGAA
>DATEHX010000117.1:0-5615 GCA_035279345.1 Pyrinomonadaceae bacterium
ATTCCGCGGACACATGATGGGCCGAAGACAACCAATTCAGGAAAAACACTCCCAACAGGAATGCCGCCAGACGAAAGGCACCCCGGCGATCGCCGCGACCGAGTTTCAAGTTGCGCAATGCAAGCAACGCACTCCCAACCATGACGACAATAAAGACTGACAGCAGAAGTACGATCAGCGCTCGCTGCCGGAAACGTGAGATATTCGCGGACTGCTCCGCCGGTTGGTCCCACGCGTGAAAGACCTCGAAATAGACCGGCCGGTTTTCAAAGACAGCAGCTTCAACGTGAATCTTTGATTCCGGTTGATTCGGATACGAACCGGCCCACGCGGCGCGTGCGGTTGACGCGTGCGGCGGCGTCCAGATCGGCGAAACAGGTTGTAGCTGTGCCTGGTCCAAGCCGCTTTCTTTTAGCAATGTGGACCAGTCAGGTGTGGTGCTCACGGTTTCAGTCGAACTATTACTTGGGGGAACCGCGTGGAACGAACGCAATCTGCCGAGTGTATCGAGCGTCACCGTTGTCATGCCCGGCAGATCTCGCGCAGGCTCATCCTCATCCACGTAGCCGCCGTTTGAAACATTGAAAGCACGCGGACTCTGCCGGTACCAAAAATAGATCGCTGCTGGTTGTGCCGCGCTCAGTTGTTGCCAACGCGCGGGCGATGGATCGGTTTCGTGAACGTAATTGAGATAGTCCCGATCTAAAGTCATGCCGTACGCGGAATCACCCGGTTGCGCCGTGTAGCCAAACCTCTTCACGAGCTCAGTCGCGCGGTCGCGCAACACCTCCGGCGATTTCTCGAGCGGAACTTTGCGAAACAACATCATGTCGCGTGACAGAAAGCAGATCACCGCGGCCAGAACAATTACGGACGCAAACAGCGAAGCCGCAACGGCTGGTTTCAAGCCGCCTTGTTTCGGCGCCGCCGCAACCATTTCCGGTGAAGGTGTTTCGCCCGCGGCGAGCGCTGCCGCGAGTGGATCGCCGCCGGGCAACGCCGCCGCGACTTGCAACGCCGACGCAGGACGCTTAGCAGGTTCTCGTTCGAGACAGCGAAAGACTACACGCTCGACGAGCGGGTCCAGTTCGGGAACGAGTTCGCCGAGACTCGTAGGTGTCGTGTCGCTGCGCCGCAGGTTAATCAACTCCGGTAAGGTCGACGCTTCAAAAGCCCGCTTCCCCGTGAATATTTCGTAGAACACGAGACCGAGCGAATAGATGTCGCTCTTCGGCGTCAGCTCGTGACCTTCGAGTTGTTCCGGCGACATGTACGCGGGCGTGCCGGCCATCGATTCACGTTGGTCCAACTCTTCCGCGAGTGCGGCGATGCCGAAGTCGGTGATACGCACGTCGCCATGCTCGTCGAGCATGATGTTCGCGGGTTTCAGATCGCGATGCAGCACGCCGCGTTCGTGTACGGCAGCGAGACCGGCGCAGAGTTGCCGCGCGACGTCGATGGCTTTCGCCTGCGGCAGACGGCCGATGCGTTTCAGTAACGACGCGAGCTCTTCGCCGCGAACGAACTCCATCGAAATGAAATGCTGTCCGTCGAACTCCGCGACGTCGTAAACGCGGCAAACGTGTCGATGCGAGATCTGCCGTGCGACGCTGACTTCACGATAGAAACGCGCGAGCGCCGGGCCGTTTGCCGTGAGCGATTCGGGCAGAAACTTGAGTGCTACGGCCTGTTTGAGTTTGAGATCGTCGGCGCGATAGACCTCGCCCATGCCACCGCGGCCCAGCAGTCCGACGATGCGGTAGCGATCGGAAAGCACGTCGCCGGGTATGAATCTGGCGTTGTCGATCGAGTCGGTCGTGAACGATGACGATCTTCTGAGCGGCGGTTTTTCTGTTGGTCCGGTAATCAATTGCGCGGCGACGTGAAAAACGTCTGTTTGGATGAAGTCTTCGGCCTGTCGATCGAAGGCCAGCATCTTTTCGACTTCGCCACGCAGTTGGCGATCGCTGGCGCAGGCTCGATCGAGGAAGGAGGCGCGATCTTTTGGATCGTGCTCGAGTGCGGCGTCGAAGAGTTCGTCAACTTTTCGCCAATCGTCGGGTTTCATCTGTGAGTCCTTCAGTGATGAGGCGGTATAGCCACGCTTTGGAACGTTGCCATTCGCGCCGCACTGTTCGTGGTGAGATGTTCAAGATTTCCGCGGTTTCGTCGATGCTCAAGCCGCCGAAGTAACGCAATTCGACGATCTTGCCCTTTTGCGGATCGACGCTTTCGAGAAAATGCAGTGCGTCGTCAAGCGCGAGGAGGTGTTCGGCCGGTTGACCGGCGAGTGCCGCGGCTTCGTCGAGTGAAACTTGGATCGCGCCGCCGCCGCGTTTATCGCGTGCATGAGCACGTGCGTGATCGATCAGGACGTGACGCATCACCTGGGCACATACGGCGAAGAAGTGCGCGCGGTTCTGCCATTCATATCCTTGTTGACCGGCAAGCCGCAGGTACGCTTCGTTGACGAGCGCGGTTGCTTGCAGCGTGTGGCCGTCGCGTTCCTGGCTCATCTGGCGGCGCGCGATGCGGCGCAGTTCGGCGTGGACGAGAGGAAGTAGTTTATCCAGCGCGGATTTGTCGCCTTTGCCCCAGGCGGCGAGTAGTTGGGTGACGTCTTCTCGCAAAGCGCCGCGCATTCTACATCATCCGTGGCCGCTTTTCCTTCAATTCGTCGCTTACTGAGATGAGCGATATCTCGCACCTTGATTGGAGGAAAAATGAAACTACTTGTCACACTCGCCCTCGTAACTCTCTTTGCACTCACTGCCAGTGCGCAGAACAACCATGCCGCCGACGAGTCAGCGCTGCGCGACGCCGTCAAACAGTTGGAGACGGGTTGGAATACAAAAAGCGGCGCGACATTCGCAAAGCCGTTTGCCGAAGATGCTGATTACGTGATCATCAACGGCAACTACATCAAAGGACGCGCGGTGATTGAGAGCAGTCATCAGCGGATTTTTGACACGATTTTCAAGGACACTACGCTAAAGTTGACGGTGCAACAGATCCGTTTTGTGCGTCCCGACGTCGCCGTGGTCCACGTCAAAGGTGAACGCGGAGGCCCAGCCCCGTCCTTGATCCAGGACGCAATGATTACGCTCTTCATGACGAAAGAGAAACAAGGTTGGACCATCGCCGCCTTCCAAAACACCGCCATAGCACAATAGCTCCAGCTTCTTGTGCTTCTTTGTGGCTCACGGGATAATCGCCCGAACATGGAAACACTGCGAACACTTTACGACGAAATAGAACCCTACGACAGCGGACACATCAAAGTGTCCGCTGTTCACGATCTTTACTACGAACAATGCGGCACGCCGAATGGGAAGCCGGTTGTCTTTCTGCACGGTGGTCCAGGCGCGGGACTGGTCCCGAATTACCGCCGCTTCTTCGATCCAAATGCTTACCGGATAATTCTTTTCGATCAACGCGGCTCGGGGCAAAGCACGCCGCATGCTTCACTCGAAGACAACACGACGTGGCACCTGGTCCAGGACATCGAAACAATCCGCGAACAGTTTGGCGTCGATCAGTGGCTCGTGTTTGGCGGTTCGTGGGGCAGCACGCTCGCGCTCTCCTACGCTGAAACGCATCCGGAACGAGTGCGCGGTCTCGTGTTGCGCGGCATCTTCCTGTGCCGGCCGGAAGAGATTCGCTGGTTCTACGAAGATAGCCAGGGTGCAAGCGCGATCTTTCCCGATGGCTGGGACAAGTACGTACAATTGATTCCCGAAGCGGAACGCGGCGACATGATCCGTGCTTACTATAAACGTTTGACAAGCGATGACGAGTCAGTGCGACTGGAAGCAGCGCGCGCGTGGTCCATCTGGGAAGGAAGCGCTTTGAAGCTTCTGCCGGATCAGAACTTGATCGACGAGTTCAGCGAACCCGAAAAGGCGATCGCTTTGGCGCGTATCGAGTGTCACTACTTCGTGAACAACTGTTTCTTCGACACCAACAACTACCTCATCGAGAACGTAGATCGCATTCGACACATTCCGGGCGTGATCGTGCACGGACGTTACGACATCGTTTGCCCGTTCATGAGCGCGTGGCATCTGCATCGCGCGTGGCCCGAAGCCGACCTGAAAGTCATTCCCGACGCCGGTCACGCGGCCTTCGAACCCGGCATTCAGGACGCCCTCATCCGCGCCACGGATAGTTTTCGCTAAAAATCACTGACACAAATCGCCTCGGTTTTACGCTATCTGAGTTGGGAGCAGTCGCAAGGCTGCTCCCCAGAACTCGGATGGCAGGAGAACCGGAGCCATGCAACGGCAACGCGGTAAATGGGTTATCGAAATGTCGCTGGTCGCGCTTGCGCTGATCGGCATGTTTCTTTCAGTGGGTTATACAACGCGCGAAAACACACCAACACCGCGCGTGGTTCCAGTGAAATTCAATCCAACGGTCGCGCGCCTCGAACGCGGGCGCTACATCGTCGAAGGACCAGCTCATTGTTTCCAGTGCCATTCGGAAGTCGATTGGGAGCGACCCGGCGCGCAACCGAAACACGGAAAGAAAGGCGCCGGCACGACCTTCATTGAAGATGGAATGGAGTGGCTCGTCGCGCCGAACATCACACCCGATCGTGAGACTGGCGCCGGCAATTGGACCGACGAACAGTTTGCGCGCGCGATCCGCGAAGGCATCGGTCACGATGGCCGGCGGCTGTTTCCGATGATGCCTTACATGAACTTCCGCTCGATGTCTGACGAAGACCTCGCGTCGGTGGTGGTCTATCTGCGCTCGATCGATCCGGTTCCCAATCTGTTGCCGAAGACGACATTGCCTGAAGTCGTGAAGGGAAGTTTGCCGCCGCACCAGCCGATCACCGAGCGGGTGAACGGACCGAACCTGTCGAATCCTTTGGAGCGCGGAAAGTATCTCGTGACGTTGGGAAATTGTATGTCGTGTCACACGCCGATGAACAAACAGGGCCAACCGATGATGCAGCTCGCGTTTGCCGGTGGTATGCGCTTCAAAGGACCGTGGGGTGAAGTCACGAGCGCGAACATCACGCCGGATGCTTCGGGCATTTCCTATTACGACGAAGCGATGTTTGTGAAGACGTTGCGCACGGGCCAGGTCGGCGCACGCAGACTCAATTCGGTCATGCCGTGGGGTTATTTCCGCAACATGACTGACGAAGATCTAAAAGCGATCTTCGCGTATCTGCGGACGCTGACGCCGGTGCAACACCGGATCGACAACACGGAAGAGCCAACTATGTGTGAAGTGTGTCGTAGTCGACACGGTTTTGGTGACAAGAACCATTCAGAATAGCTCTAACTAGCCACAAAGAAGCACAAAAGGTCTTGCTAACACCTTTTGTGCTTTTTTGTGCTTTTTTGTGCTTCTTTGTGGCAATGAGTGAGTTATACAATTGCCAGCCAAACAATCAATGCGGGAGGTTTGGAAACATGGGCAATGTCACGGCGCTGACTGTCAATGGGAAGAAGTTGACTGTTGATGTCGACTCGCAGACGAGCTTGTTGAGCGTGCTGCGCAACGATCTCGATCTGACGGGGACGAAGTACGGTTGCGGAGAAGCGCAGTGTGGTGCGTGTACCGTGCTCGTTGACGGACAGCAAACACGCTCATGTGTC
>DATEHX010000118.1:0-9001 GCA_035279345.1 Pyrinomonadaceae bacterium
GCTTGGAGCAGCGTCGATTCTAGCGATTCGATTTTTGTTGTCAAGTGAAGCACCTGTAAGGTGAAGCATTTAGGCAGGTAAATCAAAGACAAAGTAAAACCGATTACAAAAACATCCGACTCAAACATAACAAACAGCGCAATGCGAATGGGGATTTCCCAGTAACATTGCGCCGTTGTTTTAACCCTAAGCCTCACGCCGGTACCGACGCGCAGCCGTCGAGTCTATGAACCGCAGTCTAAGCGCGCGCAACCTTCCGGTCAATAATTTCAGACGAAATAAAACACCCGCATTCCATGTTGACATTCATAACCCAACTCTAATAACGTGCAGAACCGCTTCAAAGTCTCGTACGAGACATTCCCTACAACCGTGTCAACGCAGTGGTGTTTGCGGAGGTGTGCACCATGAAAACCCAAAACAGATCCTTAATCGTGTCGGTGGTCCTTCTTATCATCTGCGGGGCCATAAACGTCAACGCCCAGCAGGGTTACAAAAAACCACCCAAAGAAGTGCTCGACATTCTCAACGCGCCCGTTACGCCCGCAGCATCCGTCAGTCCAACGCGTGACAACCTCCTGCTCAGCACCGCACTGCGCTATCCGCCACTCGCGGATCTCGCGCAACCAATGCTCCGGCTCGCCGGGCGGCGCATCAATCCCGCGTCAAACTCGCCGCACCGCTTTCAGTATTCCGTTGGACTTACACTCAAACGCATTGCCGACGGTTCCGAAGTGCAATTACAAGTTCCACCAGGCGCGAAGATCACCGGCATCGAATGGACCGACGACGGCAAACACTTCGCATTCCTGAACACGACGCCGAGCCGCGTCGAGTTGTGGGTCGGCGACGCCGCCACCGGCAAGATTCATAACGTCAAAGGCGTGCAGATCAACTCCGTGCTCGGCAACCCGCTCACGTGGATGCCTGACAATCGCACGCTCCTCGTTCAACTCGTGCCGGCCGCGCGCGGCGCTGCACCCGCGACTCCGCCGGTACCACCCGAACCAAACACGCAGGAAAGTTCCGGCCGTCCCGGACCAGTCAGAACTTACGAAGACCTGCTCAAGTCGCCACACGACGAGAACCTCTTCGAATATTACGCGACGTCGCAATTAGCGCTCGTCGATTCATCGAGCGGCAAGACAACGCCGGTCGGACAAGCCGCGATCTTTCAATCGATCGACCCGGCGCCCGACGGCCATCACGTGCTCGTGACGCGCGCACACCGCCCGTTCTCGTACCTGTATCCTGACTTCGCGTTTCCGAAAGAGCTCGAGGTGTGGGAAATGAAGGGCAAACTCGTTTACAAACTCGCGAGTCTGCCGCTCGCGGATCAAGTGCCGATCGACGGCGTGATCACTGGTCCACGCACTCCGCGTTGGCGGCCCAATGAACCGGCCACGCTTGTTTGGGTCAAGGCGTTGGACGGTGGCGATCCGAAGAAGAAGGTCACGCACCGCGACAGTGTGTTGATGTTCAAAGCGCCGTTCACCGGTCAGCCGATCGAGATCTTCAAAACCGAACAACGCTTCTCGGGCGGCGCGTTCACTGAAAAAGGGCAGATGCTTGTCTCGGACTTCGAACGCGACAAACGCTGGGTCAGAAGTTTTCTGATCGATCCCGATAAACCCGCCGTCCCGGCGAAGTTGATCTGGAGCCGCAGCCAACAGGATCGCTACAACGATGCGGGCAATCCGGTCACGCGCCCGTTCAACGGCCAACGCACCATCATGCAAGTCGGTGATTCGATCTATTTGACTGGCAACGGCGCCTCGCCGGACGGCGATCGCCCGTTTCTCGATCGCTTCAACTTGCAAACGCTCAAATCCGAGCGTCTCTTCCGCAGCGAGGCGAACAGTTATGAAACCTTCGTAGCGCTGCTGAGTGACGATGGCAAAACCTTCATCACGCGCCGCGAAACGCCGACAGAAGCGCCAAACTATTTCATCCGGTCCAGTGGTGACACAGCCGCCGAGCCGCGCGCGTTAACGAAGTTTCCCGATCCGATGCCGCAGTTGCGCGGAATCAAGAAGCAACTGGTGACTTACAAGCGCGCTGACGGCGTGCAGTGTTCGTTCACGCTTTATCTGCCGCCGGATTACAAAGAGGGAACACGTCTTCCGACGGTCGTTTGGGCTTATCCGCTCGAGTTCAACGACGCAAGCACCGCGGGACAAGTCACTGGTTCGACACAACGCGCGACGAGCATCACTGGTCCATCGCACCTGTTCTTCCTGCTCGAAGGCTACGCGGTTCTCGACAACGCCACGATGCCCGTGATCGGCACGCCGGAAACAGTCAACAACACTTACGTCGAACAGATCGTGATGAGCGCGAAGGCCGCGATCGATAAGGCGGTGGAGATGGGCGTGACCGATCCCGATCGCGTTGGTGTTGGTGGGCACAGTTACGGTGCGTTCATGACTGCGAACCTGCTGGCGCATTCGGATTTGTTTCGCGCCGGTATTGCGCGCAGCGGCGCGTACAATCGCACGTTGACGCCGTTTGGTTTTCAAAGCGAAAGGCGAACGCTTTGGGAAGCACCCGATTTGTATCTGAAAGTGTCGCCGTTCATGGTGTCACAAAAGATCAATGAGCCGATGCTGATGATCCACGGCGAGGCTGACGACAACACCGGAACGTTTCCGATTCAATCGGAGCGAATGTACCAGGCGATGAAGGGCCACGGCGCGACGGTGAGACTGGTGATGTTGCCGCACGAAGCGCACGGTTACGCCGGACGTGAAAGTATCGAGCACGTGCTTTACGAGATGATCACGTGGTTCGATAAGTACGTTAAGAACGCTGCTCCGGCGAAGTCGAAAGAAGCCACGGACGAACGCCGATGAACACGGATCAGAACGTGAAGTAGTTGCGGAGGAGATCGACTCGTGGCGGTTCGGAGTCCGCTAAGATCACTGTAACCACATCGAATCTGTAAGACTGCTCCTCGAGTTCGAAGAGTTGTTGGTAGGCACGCGCCGCCCGAGCAATCTGGCGGCGTTTGCGCAGGTCGATGTTTACTTGCGGGGGAGCGAACCAGTCAGAGGCGCGGGTTTTTACTTCGACGAAGCAGAGTGTGTTGTGATCGTAGGCGACGAGATCGATCTCGGCGTTTACGACGGCGCCGCGCAGGTTGCGGCCGACGGGCAGCGTGAAGTTTGCGGCGACGAGTTGGTAGCCGAGTTGTTCGAGATAGGCGGCGGCGTACGCTTCGCCGAGTTTGCCGAGTTCGATGCCAGGTGAGGACGGCATAGGCCACAAAAAAGCACAAAAAGACACGACTGGTCAATCCTTACGACTCTTGTGCTCTTGTGCTTCTTGTGCCTTTTTATGGCTAAGCGTCGCGATCGTAGGCGACTTTGAGCCAGTGTTTGACTTCGTCGTCGATGTCTTTCAGTGAAGTGATCGGAATGCGGTGAGTGATCCGATCCTTCTTGGCAAAGCCGCCGGTGTCGATCAATCGCCCGGTCGGTTTTGTGTCGCCGAGGGCGAAACCCATGTCGATACGCGTCTGCGTTGTGGGTTTGATTTGCGCGAAGACGTGATTGCGATAGAGCGGCACGATCGTTTGACACGGACACGCCTTCGCTTCCTTACCGGTTTTCAATCCCAGCTTCAACAATGCGTCGTAGATCGGACGCAAGTGCGACTTGCCGCCGGAGAACATCTTCTCGACGTCGCGCTCGGCTGATTCCAGGTAAAGATCGGGGTCGCCGGATTCCGCGCCTTTGCCAACCGAACGTTCCGCGAGCCACCAGGCTGTGTTCGTGCCGAGACCATGAGTTTCCTTCAGCCACGCGCGCCGTTCCGGCTCGTCCTTTGGGCCTTCCTTCTTGATGTGTTTGAGCCACTCTTCGAGCGAACGCCCGGTCTTTTGTTTTAGTTCTCCGATCCACTTCTGCGTCATCAACACACCGGGATGAACGCTGTAAATACTTTTCGTTTTGCTCATGAGGAAAAATCCACGGCTGAAAGAAATTTTGGCGCCCGGCGCGCTTTCGTCGCCTGTTCGAACGCATACGCCATACGGATCAACTTGCCTTCACTGTACGCGCCGCCGAAGAACGAAATTCCCACCGGCATGCCAAACACATAGCCTGCCGGAACTGTAATGTGCGGATAACCCGCCACCGCCGAAGCAGAAGAGTAACCACCGCTAAAGTGATCGCCGTTCAACCAGTCGGTGGGCCATGGCGGTCCACCGGTCGGCGCGATCAACGCGTCGAGCCGGTGTTTCTTCATGATGAAGTCGATGCCTTGCGTGCGCGTCAGCAGGTGATTCTTGCGCAGCGCCTGAATATAAGCTTTGCTTGTGAGTGGTCCTTTGGCTTGCGCTTTCTCCATGATGTCCTGGCCGAAGTAGGGCATTTCACGATCGCGATTGCGCTCGTTGAAATCCATCACTTCCTTCAGCGAATGCACCGGCGCTTTTGGTCCAAGCCCGGCGAGGTAGGTGTTCAGGCCGGCTTTGAACTCGTACAAGAGAACCTCAAACTCCGAATCGTCAAACTTGCCTGTCGTCGGGATGTCGGCCGGATCGACGATCACCGCGCCGACACTCTTCATCACGGCGATGTGGTTGTCCATCAGCTTGTCGACGCGCTCACTGAAGCCGAAGTGCTTACGTGCGATGCCGAGACGCATGCCCTGCAGACCATGAAGATCGAGAAACTTCGTGTAGTCAGCCGCCGAATGACCGCGACTTTCTTTTGTCATCGGATCGCGCGGATCTTCACCCGTCAAAGCGCTGAGAATAATCGCGGCGTCGGCGACGCTCCGCGCCATTGGACCAGCAGTGTCCTGGCTGTGCGCGATCGGAATGATTCCCGCACGGCTGACGAGTCCGACAGTCGGTTTAATACCGACCAGTGAGTTTGCCGAAGAGGGGCAAACGATCGAGCCATCTGTTTCCGTGCCGATCGCGGCGGTCCCAAGATTTGCTGCGATTGCGGCGCCGGAGCCGGAACTGGAGCCGCACGGATTACGATCGAGTGCGTATGGATTTCTTGTTTGTCCGCCGCGACCGCTCCATCCGCTCGACGATTTACTCGAACGAAAGTTGGCCCACTCGCTCAGGTTTGTTTTGCCGAGAATGACTGCGCCTGCGTCGCGCAGTCTCTTCGCGACGGACGCGTCCTGCGCGGGTTTCGAACCAACCAGCGCGAGCGATCCGGCAGTGGTCATCATGCGATCCGCGGTGTCGATGTTGTCTTTCAACAGGATCGGAATGCCGTGCAGTGGCCCACGCGCGCCACGTTCCTTTCGTTCGCGATCGAGTGCGGACGCGATCGCTTCCGCATCGGGATTGAGCTCGATCACCGAACGCAGCGTTGGGCCTTTCCTGTCGACGTCGTTAATGCGATCGGTGTACTTCTCGACGAGAGAGCGCGACGAATACTTGCCGGACTGGAGTCCCTGCTGAAGTTCAGTAATGGTTATTTCGTCGAGCTCAAAAGCGGGCGGCTCAAAAGTAGACGGCTCAACGTTGAGTGATTCGAGAGCAGACGTGGGTTGGGCAATCGCCAACACACTCGCTGCCGCAGTCGTGTGCAGAAAGTCTCTACGCTTCATTTTTTTAAGACCAAAGGTCAGGCTAGTTCAGACGAACTTTGAAAGAATTGAAAAACTTGCCAACGGTCACCGGATCATCCTCGCCTTTCGGATAACCGATGGCGATCTGATACGGTCGACGACCGACGATGTACACGCGTGAGAAATACGTTTTCTCGGCAGTGTCTGCCCTGAACTCAAGCGCCGGGTATCTATCGAGCGTTAACGAGCGCGTATTCATCAAGGTCGCATTCATGTCTCTGACAAACCAGTCGCGGTTTGCCTCGAGCTCGCTTTGTCCGTGAAACTTGAACTGCGGATCGTAATCCACCCACGCGATCAGGTATACCTTACCCTGATCGAGCAACCGGTAGAGATGACTGGTATAAGGACCAGGCTCGCTGTCGACGATTTCTGTTTTGTCAGTCGGCGTTCCGGGTAGTAACACCGTGAACCGGCCGGTTTCAGAAGTAAACGGCTGCCAGCCATCGTTTATGACGGGAGTCGGAGTCGGAGTTGGCTTTGCGGCTGGTGGTTTTGCTGGGTTGCGTCGTGTTCGTCGCCGCTGTTTCTGGGCACCGAGAGAAAAATTGAAACACAGCGCGATCAGCAAAAGCGCCAAAAGCCGATTCATGAACCATCCCTTTAAGAGCGAGCTCAAAAACAAAAGGCTTATACCACGGATTGATGCCGGATTAGAACGCCTTGTAAAGTATCGACCCTGATGGAATCAAAGCGTGCCATGGTGGCCATCGTAGGCCGCCCGAATGTTGGGAAGTCGACGCTGTTCAATCGTTTGATTGGGCAGCGGCGCGCGATTGTCGGCGACGAACCGGGAATCACGCGCGATCGCATTTACGGCGAAGTCGAATGGTCGGGAACGAAGTTTTCGTTGATCGACACCGGCGGTATCGTGCCGGACGACGATGCGGTGATCCCGGCGAATATATTCAAACAGGCCGGGATGGCGATCGAGGAAGCACAACTGCTGATTTGGGTCGTCGACGCGCGTAAGGGAATTACGCAGCTCGACGAAGAGTTGGCACAGTTGCTTCGTGGGACTGGGAAGCCAGTGCTGGTGGCGGCGAATAAGAGTGATTCGTCGAGTTTGGAAAGTGAGAGTACGGAGTTTTTCCAGTTTGGATTTGAGAACGTGTTTCCGGTTTCGGCGGAGCAGGGAATTGGAGTTGGAGAACTGCTCGATGGTGCGGTGGAGTTGTTAGCGCCACAGGCTGACACGGGTGAGACGGACGAGCCGAGAGAGTTACGTTTAGCTATTGTTGGACGGCCGAATGTTGGGAAGTCGTCGCTGTTGAATCAATTGCTCGGCGAGGATCGCGTGATTGTTTCGCCGGTTGCCGGGACGACGCGCGATGCGATCGATACGGTGCTGGAGACGCCCGAGCGAAAGTTCAGGGTGATCGACACGGCGGGCATCAGGCGCAAGGGAAAGACTGATGAGATGGCCGAGAAGTTGTCGGTCATCATGGCGCGCAAGAGTCTCGAGCGTGCGGACGTGGCGATTGTTTTGATCGATGCAGTTGAGGGCGTGACGGCGTTGGACGCGACTATTGCGGGATATGCGCTTGATGCCGGGTGTTCGATCATCATTGCGGTGAACAAGTGGGATGCGGTCGCGGAGAAGGAAACGAATACGGCGATTGAGTTTGAGCGAGGTCTGCGCGACAAGATGAAGTTTTTGGAATGGGCGCCGGTGATTACGATCTCGGCGTTGACCGGGCAACGCGTCGAACGGATTCTGTCGCTGGTGGCGCGAGCTGATGAGGCGCGAAACCGGCGCATACCGACCTCGCAGTTGAACGACTTCTTCGAAAAGGCGATTGCGCAACCGCGCGGCGGAACCGCGCCCTCGCCCGCACGAGGCGGATTTTCGCGTTTGAAGGTGCAGTATCTGACGCAGGTCGGGATTCGTCCCCCGACGTTTGTTGTGTTCACTTCCGGCGGCAAGCCCGGGCTGCACTTTTCTTACGAGCGCTACTTGTTAAATCGTCTCCGTGAAGAGTTCGACTTCTTCGCCACGCCTTTGCGCATTATTGAGAAACACAAGAAGTCGAAGAAATAGTCGAATGTCACATTTCCCATCGCTACGTTTTAAGGTCGAAGCCCAGGACGGAGAAGCACGCGCAGGTGTGATTACCACACGGCGCGGCACGATCGAGACGCCCGTTTTTATGCCGGTCGGAACTGCCGGCACGGTGAAGGGCATTCGCTTTGAAGAACTCGAATCGCCGGATCTCGACGCGCGTATCATCCTCGGCAACACCTATCATCTCTGGCTTCGTCCCGGCATAGACGTGATCAAATCTGCCGGCGGTTTGCATCGGTTCATCGGTTGGAATCGTGCACTGCTCACGGACTCAGGCGGGTTTCAAGTGTGGAGCCTCGGCGCACTGCGCAAGATCACTGAAGAAGGCACCGAGTTTCGTTCGCACGTCGACGGCTCGCGGAAGTTTTTGTCGCCGGAAGTCTCGATGGAAGTGCAGGCAGCGCTCGGTTCCGACATCGTGATGGTGTTTGACGAATGCGCGCCCGGCGAAGCGACGTACGAAGAGACCGAACGAAGCATGGAACTGACCACCCGCTGGGCGAGACGTTCCAGATCAGCCTTCGATCAACTCCAAAATGAAGACGCCGACACGGGCCGCACCGGGACGATCGACGGTTTAAGCGGCAGGCAAGCACTTTTCGGCATCGTTCAAGGCGCCGGACATTTGGATTTGCGCCGTCGCAGTCTCGAACAAACAGTCGAAATCGGCTTTGACGGCTACGCCATCGGCGGGCTGAGCGTCGGCGAAGAAAAATCAGTGATGTTTGAAGTTATCGACGCAATCGCGCCTCGTTTGCCGGCGGAAAACCCACGTTATCTGATGGGCGTTGGCACTCCGGAAGATCTAGTTGAAGCAGTCGCTCGCGGTGTAGACATGTTCGACTGCGTTTTACCGACACGAAACGGCCGCACTGGTCAGGCGTTCACCTCGCGAGGCAAGTTGAACATCAAGAACGCACAGTGGGCCAAGGATCTGCGCCCGCTCGACGAGTCGTGCAACTGTTCGGTATGTCGCAGGCATTCTCGTTCCTACTTGCGCCACCTCTATCTAACTGGCGAAATGTTGGCAAGCATGCTGTTAACCCACCACAATCTAGCCTTCTTCCTTGACACTATGCGACGTGTGAGGCAATCTATCCGGTCTGGCCATTTCCCTAAATTTCGGCGAGAGTTCACCGAGCTGCTGGGTGCGAATGGTGAATAGTGGTTCGCGAGCTGCCGCATCTGTTTGTTTAGGAACCAATGCAAACTCTTTTGATCTTGCAAAGCGGTACAGGTGGGTTGATCGGGTTGATGCCCATCCTGTTGATCATTCTGGTCTTCTACTTCCTTATAATAAGGCCCCAGCAGAAGCGGCAAAAGGAGCTTCAGGAGACG
>DATEHX010000119.1:0-10393 GCA_035279345.1 Pyrinomonadaceae bacterium
CATCAAGGCCGATACCCATCTTTTCGAGATCGCCGGCGGCCTCCGTCGTCAACTTTTGCGCGAAGCTCTGTCTATCGTTATTAATCTCTTCAACCGTCAACGTGCCGAGAATGGCGCGCAAGTGACCTTCGAGAGTCTGGAAGACGAGCTTGTGAAACTCTTCGGTTTTCATGCCGAGGAAGCGTTCCGCGGCAGCGCGCATCGAGTCGTCGTCACCTTTGATTTTGACGTTGGCCACGGCCTTCACCGATACCGGAACGCCCTGCACGGTGTAGGCGCGCGACGTGGCGAGTGGCACTGTGAGGACGTTCAGGTTGAGGTATTCAACCTTCTCGAGAAACGGAACGATCAAAGTCGCGCCACCTCTGACGAGCCGGTAACCGACGACAGTGCCATCAGCTAACTTTCGCGAACGTCCGGAGATGACGGCGGCTTCGTTAGGTGAAACTTTGATGTAGTTTCGGCTGAGCAACATCAAAGCGATCAGAAAGCCGATCACTACAACCAGGATCACAACGGGGATTAGTAGGTTCTGAAATTCGAGCATCGCAAATACCTCAAACTAGTTTTCGGTGTAAGTAGAATCGTAAGGACTGACGATGAGTGAATCGCCGGCAACTTCATCGACGCGCACCGTGGCGCCGGCTTTTATCTCGCGGTTGTCGCGCGCGCGAGCCAGCTTCTCAATGCGTTCTTCACCAACACGACAACTCACCTGGCCCAAATTTCCGGGCGCGATTGAAACGATAACCTGGGCCGATCGGCCCACGAGTTGAGCAGTGGTGATAGAGCTCGAAGACTGTTGCTTGTAAAGAAAACGTCCGAACAGTGAAACGAGTCCGCCGAGCACCATACCACCGCCCAATCCCAACAACGAACTCACCACGATCGAGAACCCCGACTGAATTCCGATCGCGCCGAAACCTCCGAACGCGGTTACAAACACGCTGAGCACGCGGCTATCTATCAGCGCGTGGCCGTCGGTGCCGCCGTCGAGACCGGTTTCAAATCCGAAGCTATCGAAAATATCCCCCACCACCAGGGAAATCAGCAGGAACACAAAACCGATCGCGGCAATGACAAGAAACACCGCCAGGGGGGTGATGTTTGCGAGAAATTCAGGCACTGGGCTACTCCTTCGAGTCGTTGGTTTCGGTTCTGAGAACGGTATCGGTGAAGACTTTTTTGCCTCGGCTTTGCTTCAACAGTCCGTCTCATTCACACCGGGATTTAGCCCGGTGGAAACACTCACAATGTTTTAGAACCGTTTTAACGGTTTCACGTGGCGAACTGCGAAAACCGTTGAAACGGTTTTCTGCTGATCCTTCCCGTTTGCACCGGGCTAAAGCCCGGTGTGAATGAAACGACTGTTGAGGCAAACGTTCGGGCTGTAAGACTATCACGCGACGAGATGCAGAGGTAGACGAAGATGAAAAACAGCGCCGCCGCCGTTGCTTGCGGAGCCGAGTGAAGCCGAGCCACCGACCTCCTGCACGCGTTTGCGAACGATGGCGAGACCCAAGCCGGTGCCGCGTTGCCGAGTCGTGAAAAACGGCTCCCAAATGCGTTCGCGCAGGTCCGGCGGCACGCCCGCGCCTGAGTCTTCGACGGTGATCGCGAGCTCGCCATTTGCGGCATCAACAGCGAGGTTCACACGGCCACCGGCCGGGGTGGCTTGCAAAGCATTCAAGACGAGATTCGAAACCGCATCGCGCACTGCTGAGACGCATTTTCCGGATAAAGGCGTGTCTGATCTGATCTCGCACTCGAGACGGATGCCCTGCTCGCGTGCGTTTGCTCGAAACAGGTCGATCACTGAATGCAGCAACTCGTCGACGCCCAACGGCTGTTCGGCCGCACTTTCCTTGCGCGCAAAGCTCAGCAACTGCGTGACGCTCTGACTCAGACGATCCGTTTCGCCAACGATCAAACGCAGATCGCGTTCGTACTCGTGGTTGAGTTGTTCGTCTTCGCGCATCACTTGCGCGATCGATTTGATCGCCGACAGCGGATTTTTGATTTCGTGGGCCACGGTCGCAGCCATGCGGCCTAACGAAGCGAGACGTTCGCGTTCGGCGAGCTCACGTTCCAGTCTGAGGTTCTCTTCCAGCAGCCGCGAATCGTCGATCGCGATCGCGACCTGACCGGCAAGCAATTCCATCACCGAGCGTACGTCGGTACTTAACGTGGCCGACGAAGCATCGACAGCAAGTAAGCCTTCGATCTTCTCTTCGCGCCGCATCGGGTAGGCGATTTTGAAACCCTGCTCCAACAGCAATGGTTCATCCTCGACCGGTTCCCAACCGTTTGTTTGTGAAAGTTCGAGCGTCTCTTTCACCCACGGATTTGAAACATCCGTAAAGATATTCAACTTACGTAACCCAAACGCCTGCGTGGTTCGCTCTTCAACGAAATGCAGCAGATCCGCGAGATCTTTGTACTGTCCGGCATAAGCGCCGATGCGCGAAACGATCTCTTTGTAGAGCGCCGCTTCGCGTTCGAAGAGTTTATGAAAACGTTGGGCCAGCCAGCCTCGCAGCGGCGCCGCGAGCAAAGCGAGCGCGAGAATGAGAAGCGCTTCAACCAGTCCCGGCCTGACGCCATATCGTTGCGTCACCCAATCGCCAATGGTCCGTATGCCAAACACGTAAACGGTCAACACCACCGTCGCAAACGTCACCACGACGAGGCTTTTTTCGATGATTATTTCGAGATAGCGATAGCGATAGATGTAGTAGGCCAGTAGCACCGAGGGCAGCAGCGAGCCGAGGTTGGCAATGGTCCTGAGATATGTGCCGGCAACCGTTCCTTGCCAGAGTTCAAATCCAAGTGCCAAAAAGATCACGATGCCGACGCCGATAAACGACGCGGCCAGCGTGCGCATGATCCGCTTCTCGCTGCGATTGCCGCTCCTGCGCGCGATCAGCAGTTCGGTCAACGCGATGAGGGCGAGCACGTACGCGATCCAAAATGCGAACGGAATCACGAACCGCGACAGCTTCACGAGCATCGGCGCGTACTCGCCGGTCCAGAGTAACGGCACCGTTACGAGTAAAAAGATTGCGGGAACGTAAGAGAGATAAACGCGGACGCGTTCGCTGCGGTTGAGATCGCGGCTGTGCGCGTTGGCCCAAAGATGCAAGTGAACGTGAAGCAGCAGCGAGTAAGCGAAAGTGATACTCGTGACCGCGATCGTATCGGCAGCGCGCAGCAGTGTGGTCCAGGTGTCGGGACCGAGATCGAACAGACCGTGAAGCGTGATTACGAGATTGCTGGTGTGCCAGCCGCCCATCGTGAGCGCCAGCGCGGCGAGCAGCCGTTCGAGCGGCGAGAGTTTGCTGCGGTGAAGGACGAGCTGCACCGCCATCCACAAGGGCAGCAGTGCGCCGACGCTATACCCGATGACCTGTAGTATTTCGAGTGGATCGAGTGGGAACATAGGCATTGCCGATTGCCGATTTTCGATTGCTGATTGAGCGCGACACTAAGTGGCGATCAACAATCGACAATACAAATTGGCAATCGACAATTGGCAATCGGCAATGGACTAGTTCACGGCCGTGCTCTTGGGCAGCGGCGACGTAAATGTGATTTCAACGCGGCGGTTTTTGGTTCTACCGGCCACGGTCGTGTTTGGCGCCAACGGGTTCGACGCGCCCATGCCGTTAGCCTGAATGCGCATCGGATCGACGCCCGCTGTTTGGAATTGATCGGACAACACGCGCGCACGTTCCTGCGTGAGCTGTTGCAACGAAACCTCGTCGCCCTTGCTGTCGGTGTAGGCTTCGATCAGGATTTGATAGTCAGGATTGCTTGCCAGGAGCGCTGCCAGCGGCTCGAGATTGGCTGCTGCAGCCGGCGAGAGCGTCGCTTTGCGCGCGTTGCTCCAGATCTTCTCCGGCAGGATCAAACGAAAGCCAGTGGCGGTTTCTTTAACTGAGCCGTACTTCGCCAGCGTCGCTTTCAACGTGGCTTCCGCGTTGCGACGTTCAACCGCACGTCGCTCGGCTTCGACACGCGCTGTCTCGGCCTGCTTCTCGCCTTCAAATCTCGCGACCTTGAGTTTTGCCGACTCGCTTTCGGACCGCAGCGTCTGGTTCTCATCGCGCAGCCGTGCGAGTTCAACGCGCTTTTCACGTAATTGATCGTTGGCTGAACCGAGATCACGCTCGGCAAGTTCGCGTGCGCGTTGTTCCTTTTCCAAAGCAGCGCGAAGGTCGGCCACCTGGCGTTCCAACTCATCCGCGCTTTTCTCTGCCGCGCGAACCGCCTCATCACGGCGGCGAATCTCTTCACGATTCTTTCGCGCCACGCGTCTTACACCCGCGACTTCTTCAGCATGCACGCCCGCCGACGTTGCTTTTCTAGCTTCGATATCAACTTCCCCGACCGGTTGGCCCAAACGCCACGCCTTCTCGGCACTCTGCAACTGATCTTCGGCGACGCGCAGTTCGTCAGGCGCATCCTGTGAAGCGCCCGCGTACTTCGCGAGGTTCACGGCTTGTCGTGCGCCAAGCAACGACACCGGAGTTTCACGATAATCGCGATCGGCGATCTCGGGAACGTTCACATTGCGGAAATAATCACTGGAGTTGCCGATGTAACGAACGTCGACTGTTTCGACAGTGCTGCCATTCGGACGTTGCGGCGGGAGATTTTCCATCACCACCATCCGGCTCGGCACTTTCATCAGGAAGTGTGGCTCGGCAGTGAGAATCAACGCGAACGTCTGCAACGGCGTGGTGACGTCGAGCTTCGAGTCGACAAACATACTGCCGCCGCGTTTGATTTCGCCGAGATTGTCGACCTGGCCGTTTGGAGAGATTGCCCAGAGAACGTAAGTCGTGTAAATGCCGCCCAGTTCGGATGCGCGTGGCAGATCGTCGATGTTCAGTTCGACCCGTGTGCCGCGGCGTCCCGCGCGTTTGACCTTGGCCTCGCCTTTCAAACGCGGCAAGAGCGTCGTGCCGCGAAACTTCACCGTCACCGTTTCGTCCAACGGATAGGTAATCGCAACGGTTTTTCGTTCAACGTCCTGTTGCGCCACGGCTGTGGCCACAGACAACAACCCGATAACGAACAGAGAAAGAAGGCGCTTATAAAGGGAACTTGTGATCATGGCAGCAATCTCCTGGTGCTCTTGATGCCGTAAATACGCGCATTGTTGCCGAAGGAGAGGGTTAGGTCAAGACAAGTTTAGCCACGGATTTCACGGAGAGACACGGATTTATCGTCGGTTCCGAAGGGCGTCCCTGGTCTTACGGTAAGCGGCGATCTCAATCACGAGCACGGAAATTCCCGACAACAGCAGGAGATGGATCCAGCCTGCCGGGCGAAAGATCAACATGACTAGCCAGCCGACTAGCAGGCCGGATCCGATCCACCAAAGCATCAGGGAATCTCGTTCAGCTTGTAACCAACGCCACGCACGGTCAGCACGTAGCGCGGGTTTTTCGGATCGGCTTCGAGTTTCTTTCGCAAACGATTGATGTGCGGATCAATATTGCGTTGGTAGCCTTCGTAGTCAGTACTCCAAACGCGATCCAGCAACGCGTTGCGAGACCAGGCGCGGCCCGGCTCTGACGCCAGCAGTTCGAGAATCTGAAACTCGAGCGGCGTGAGATCGACGCGATAGCCGTTGCGAATCACTTCATGCCGCCGCTTGTCGATCACGAGATCGCCGACTTCGATTCGTTCGCCGTCCTGCTCTTGCGGGGCCGAACCTCCGCGACGCAATAACGCCTCGACGCGATATTCGAGCTCACGTGGGCTGAACGGCTTCGCGAGATAATCGTCGGCGCCGGCTTCGAACCCGGCGACCTTGTCGTCGAGCGCGTCGTGCGCTGTCAGAAAGAGCGCCGGCGTTTGAATCCCGCGATCGCGAACGCGTTTCAGTAGTTCGAGACCGGACATTCCCGGCATCGACACGTCCAGAATAAAGCAATCAAATCTTCCCGCGATCGCGGCTTCGAGAGCCGCCATTCCGCTTTCTCGTTCTTCAACGGTGAAGCCGAGCCGGCGGAAGTACTCCGCGAGAAGGAGTCTCATGTCCGTATCGTCATCTGCGATCAGAAGACGCTTGCCTGCATATTTGTTGTTTGGTGGTGCTTGCTGTGCCAAATGTCTGCCCTGTCGGTAGGGGATTGTAATAGTGCTTCAGATCAACGGCAAATTATAACTCAAACTCACGCAGACTCATTTGCCCGTAGTCGCGTGAGGGGACTCAGGTAGTATTCAGTTAGAGCAATTCGGTCAGCCTTGACGCAAATCAGCGGGGGTAAGTATAGTTCCTCTTTAGATTTATGGACCTTCTTCTACCTTCCTTATAGCAACTGTGAAGAGACTTTAGCAACCAGAGATGCGTGATTTTCGCCGCCTGTTAAAGTATTTAAGACCTCACTGGCCCGTCTTTGCAGTCGCGACTTTCGCAATGTTGCTCGTCGGTTTGCTCGAGATCGCCACGGGCGCGTTGATTGTACCAATCTTCGATCAGGCGTTTGCGCCGGGCGCGGGACAACGAACCGCAACGCTGTTTGGGCTGCAGCATTTGATACCCCAGGACCCGTTAGGCGCGTGGAAGATGATCTCGATCCTGTTGATCGTTTTCACGGTTGCGAAGGGTGTCGCGGAGTATCTTTCCACTTACCTGATGGCGCGGATCGGACAGTCGGCCGTGCTCAAGCTGCGGCAGGATCTCTACAATCACCTGCTCGCTCAATCGGCCACTTTCTTCGAACGCCATCGCACGAATTATCTTGTTTCACGCCTCGTTACCAGTGCGGCCGCGATTGAAACGGCAGTGACCGCGACGATTCGCGACCTGCTGCGCGAAAGCTTCACTTTGATCTGGTTCCTCGCGGCGTCGTTTTATTACAGTTGGCGTTTGACGCTTGGCGCACTGGTAATCGCACCGATCATCGGACTGCTCACGGCGAAGTTTGGCAAGGCGCTGCGCAACCTCGCCCGCGAGAGTTTCGAAGGAACCAAAGAACTAACCGACACCGCCCAGGAAGCACTCGCGAACCAGGGGATCGTCAAATCGTACCGCGCTGAGAAACGTGAGGCGGAGCGCTTCACGATTGTCGCGAAGCGAATCGTTCGCGCTAACCTGCGCAGCGCGAGCATTGCCGGTGCTTCGCCACCGACTATCGAGTTGATCGGCATGGTGTTCGTGGTGTTGCTGCTGTTTGTGGGCCAGCGAGAGATCGTGGCAGGAGACATGAGCACATCGCAGTTCCTCGCTTTCCTTTTCTTTCTGTTTCGCAGTTACGATCCGATGCGCAAGCTTTCGCGATTGCAAAACAGCATGGAACAGGCCCTCGCCGCGGCAACTCACGTCTTTGAAGTGATGGACGAACACGCCGAGGTAAAGGAAAAGCCCAACGCCGGTTCCCTGCCGCCATTGCAACGTGAAATCGAGTTGCGCAACGTTTCGTTTGGCTATGCGAACGAGTCGCGCTCGGTGTTGCTCGACATAAACCTGAAGATCAAAGCGGGAACGATGGTGGCGCTCGTCGGCGAGTCAGGCGGTGGAAAGTCGACGTTGACGAAGCTGCTGCCGCGTTTTCACGATCCGAGTTCCGGGGCCGTGTTGTGGGACGGAATTGATCTGCGTGACGCGTCGATCGCGAGTCTGCGCCAACAGATCGCTTTGGTGACACAGGAGACGGTGCTCTTCAACGACACCATCCGTCACAACATCGCTTACGGCAAACCCGACGCGACTGATATCGAGATCGAAGAGGCTGCGCTGATCGCTTTCGCGCACGACTTCATTCGCGAAATGCCTGACAAGTACGATACGATTGTCGGCGAGCGCGGCACTTTTCTTTCCGGCGGTCAACGTCAACGACTGGCCATTGCTCGCGCCATTCTGGTAAATGCCCCCGTTTTGATTTTGGACGAGGCTACCTCCGCGCTCGACGCCGAGTCGGAACGCCTGGTGCAGCGGGCCATTGCCAACCTCGTCCGTAACCGTACGACGATCGTGATCGCTCACCGCCTCTCAACCGTGCGTCGCGCAGACGTAATCGTGGTGATGGAAGCCGGGCGCATTATCGAAATGGGCACCCACACCGAGTTGCTGGCGAACAACGGGCAGTATCGAAAGCTCTATGAACTCCAATTTGCCGATGAAGAAGAACCACAGATAGCACAGATGATATGAAATCAATGACCGGATACGGCAAGGCGATGGTGGCGGGTGACGATTTCTCCGTCTCTGTCGACCTGAAGACCGTCAACAATCGGTTTCTCGACATTCACCTCCGCGTAGGCGCCGAACTCGCATCACTCGAACCCGGCATCAAAAAACGGATCACTTCGCGTTTGACGCGTGGCCGCGTAGACGTCAGCGTCAGTCTCGAACGTACGGCCCAGATGGTCTATGAACTCAACCGGCCGCTCATCGCCGGGTACGTCAACGCGCTGAAGCAACTCCAGCAGGACTTTGACATCGGCGGCGAGTTGGACATCAACGTGCTCGCTCGGATTCCGGGCGCGCTGCAACCCGCGCGTAACGGCATCGACGAACGGATCGTCACTGCCCTCGACGCCGCGGTGGACCAGGCGCTGGACGAACTCGAACGCATGCGCGAACAGGAAGGTGAAGCACTCAAAAACGAACTGCGCGATCGCGTGCGAAAGATCGAGTCGGTCGTGCCGACAATCGAATCGGCCGCAGCCGGACTCGCTGAAGCTTACCGCGTGCGTTTACAGAAACGGATCGGCGAACTGCTCAATCGTGGTGGACAAGTGGTGGAGATCGATCCGGCGCGGTTGGCCCAGGAGGTTGCTTATCTCGCGGATCGCAGCGACGTCAGCGAGGAAATGGTGCGTTTGCGTAGTCACCTGACGCAGTTTCAGGAAGCGCTCGATGCCCCTGGCGAAGCAGGAAAGATGCTCGACTTTCTTTTGCAGGAACTGAATCGTGAAGCGAATACAACGCTTTCCAAGTCTACGGATTTGGTAATCAAAGAGGCGGGACTGGCGATAAAAGCAGAGGTCGAAAAACTTCGCGAACAGGTTCAGAATGTCGAGTAAGGTGCAAACGGCGACTCACGTGAGCAAGGCCACCGGATGTAGAGGAACACTGTTCGTCGTCAGCTCACCATCCGGCGGCGGTAAGGGCACGATCATCCGCGAGGTCTTGGACGTAGTGCCAAATCTTAGCTATTCTGTTTCGTTTACAACTCGTGCGCCACGCCCGGGTGAGCATAATGGCCGTGAGTATTTCTTTATCAGCCCGGAAGTTTTCCACGAGATGGTGGCTTCGGGCGAGTTTCTTGAATGGGCGTGCGTTCACGGAAACTACTACGGCACGGCGAAGCAGCAGGTAGTGGAAGAGACTGCCGCGGGCGTAGATATTGTTCTGGAAGTTGATGTTCAGGGCGCTGCGAGTGTACGGCAGTTGTTGTTGGACTCGGTGAGCATTTTTATTTTGCCGCCGTCTTATGAAGTTCTTAAGGAACGGCTGATTGCCCGGGGCACGGACTCGCCCGAGGAGCTTGAGGTCAGGTTGCGCAACGCGCCGGAAGAGTTGCGCCAGTATTCAGCTTTCGACTACGTCATTATTAACGATGAAGTGGACCGCGCCGCGGCGCAGCTCGCTTCGATCATCTACGCCGAGCGGGCTCGTTGTGTGCGTCAGGAAAATCTGGTGCGTGAAGTTATCGAGCAGTTCAAGCCGGCTGAAAATTAATTTGCACTACTGAAAAGTAATTGCACTGATACGAAAAGAAGGAGCAATCGAGTGGCGACAACGACAGAGTTGGTTGAGAATGAGATGGAAGCGTCTGGTGTACCGGAAGTAGACTCGAAATATCGCCTCATCATCCTCGCAGCAAAGCGCAGCAAGCAGTTACAACGCGGGGCAAACCCGCGCATCGACATCGATCCGCAAAAACACAAACCGACGCGCATCGCGCTCGAGGAAGTCATTCGCGGCCGGGTCCATTTCGATATCAAGCAACAGGACCCGGACGCCGCTCATTAGTTACATTCCTTTGTAATCAGGACCGCCGCCGCCTTCAGGCGTCACCCAGTTGATGATCTGGTAGGGGTCCATGATGTCGCAGGTTTTGCAGTGTACGCAGTTTGAGAAATTGATCTGCAAACGCCGCTTGCCGTTCGCTCCGTCGTCTACCATCTCGTAAACCGCTGCCGGACAGAAACGCTGGCACGGGTTTCCGTATTCCTCAGCACAACGCGTCGAACAAATGTTTGTATCGAGCACGTGCAGGTGCGCGGGCTGATCCTCGTCGTGACCGACGGCCGCGTGATAGACGTCCGTTAGTTTGTTGAAGGTCGTCTTACCGTCGAAGCGCAGGCCGTTGTAACGCTGCTCGATCTGGTCGCCTTTGTAACCGTAGGCCGAGAGCTTTTTCATTTGTAG
>DATEHX010000120.1:0-2393 GCA_035279345.1 Pyrinomonadaceae bacterium
ATATTTTCGATAGCTTCGGATTCGAAACCGGTCTCGACGGCGGAGCTGATGGTCACGCGCTTATCGACAGCCGAGTACTCAGCGTGTTTGTAACCGCGTTCGGAGGTTTTGGCGCGATCGGAATCCAGTCGGGCTTTTCGATCGTCGTGAGCTCGCTGATGGGATTGGGCGGAGGTATTGTGCTCGGCGGTCTCGTTTCACTCTTCGGACGTTTTCTTTACAAGCAACAGTCTTCGAGTTCTATCACCACTGCTCAACTCGTGGGCCGATCGGCCCAGGTCATCGTTGCAATCGCACCGGGAAACCTGGGCCAGGTTAGTTGCCGCGTTGGTGAAGAACGCATTGAGAAGCTGGCCCGCGCGCGCGACAACCGCGAGATCAAAGCCGGCGCCACGGTGCGCGTCGATGAAGTTGCCGGCGATTCACTCATCGTCAGTCCTTACGATTCTAACTACACCGAAAACTAGTTTGAGGTAATTGCGATGCTCGATTTTCAGAATCTACTAATCCCCGTTGTGATCCTGGTCGTAGTGATCGGCTTTCTGATCGCTTTGATGTTGCTCAGCCGAAACTACATTAAAGTTTCACCTAACGAAGCCGCTGTCATCTCCGGACGTTCTCGAAAACTACCTGACGGCACTGTCGTCGGTTACCGGCTCGTCAGAGGTGGCGCCACTTTGATCGTTCCATTTCTCGAAAAGGTTGAGTATCTCAACCTCAACGTCCTTACAGTGCCACTCGCCACGTCGCGCGCCTACACCGTGCAGGGCGTTCCCGTGTCCGTGAAGGCTGTGGCCAACGTCAAAATCAAAGGTGATGACGACTCGATGCGGGCTGCCGCGGAACGGTTCCTCGGGATGAAAACTGACGAGTTTCACAAGCTCGTTTTTCAAACTCTTGAAGGTCACTTGCGCGCCATTCTGGGCACGTTGACTGTTGAAGAGATCAATAACGACAGACAGAGCTTTGCCCAAAAGCTGACGACAGAGGCTGCCGGCGATCTCGAAAAGATGGGCATCGGTCTCGACGCTCTGACGATTCAGGAGATCTCCGACGAGGAAGGTTACCTCGATGCGCTCGGCAAGAGACGAACCGCCGAAGTGCAACGCGACGCCGAAATCGGCCAGGCCGAAGCACTGCGCGATTCGAAGATCAAAGCGGCGCTGGCAATGCAGGAGGGCGAGCGAGTTCGTCTCGCTTCGGAAGCCGACATCGCTTCGTCAACCAGAGCGACTGAAGTTAAGCGCGCTCAGTTTCAAGCCGAGATTAAACGCGAGCAGGCAACCGCGGAGCAGGCTGGTCCACTGTCTGAAGCAAAAGCGCGGCAAGAGGTCGTCGCCGAGGAAGTTCGCGTTGAAAAGATCCGCACGCAGGAACAGATCGCGGTTCAAGAGCAGGAAGTGTTACGACGCGAGAAAGAGTTGGAAGCGACCGTGGTTAAGAAAGCGGAAGCGGAACGGCGTGCTCGCGTGCTGCTGGCCCAGGGACAACAGGAGGCTGCGGTTCTCGAAGCGGAGGGACAGAAGCAGGCAGTGATCGCTACTGCCGAAGCGCAGAGCCAGAAGTTGCAGCGTGAAGGTGCGGGCCGCGCGTCGGCGATCGAAGCGGAAGGCCGTGCGGAGGCAGAAAAGATCAGGGCGCTGGGATTGGCCGAAGCAGCGAAGATTGAAGCGCAGGGTTTGGCTCACGCGAAAGCAGTTGAAGCACAGGGTTTGGCTGAGGCCGCGGCGATTAAGGAGAAGGCCGCCGCGTGGCGTGAGTTCAACGACGCCGCACGGTTGCAAACGATTCTCGAGAAACTGCCGAGCATAATCGAAGCGACCGCACCCGCGTTAAAGGCGGTTTCCGAACCGTTAGGAAACATCGAAAAGGTCGTGATGATCGATCACGGTGGTGATGGAAACGGCGGCGGTTCGGGTGGTTTGAACCGCTTCGCGCAAACCGGTCCAACGATGATTTATACGCTGTTACAACAGTTGCAGGCACTCGGACTCAACGTGCCCGAGATCCTCAAACAGCTCGGCACAACCAACGGTGAGGACGTGACGAAAATCGCGACTCCGATCAAAACCAACGAGAAAGAACCACTGGAGAAATAGAAACTCCGAACAACTGTGGGAACTTTACGACTGTAGTTGCGTGTTAATCCGGCGACCCTGATTTTTGCACTGAAGGAGAAACCGCATGCATCGTAAAGTTCTCAGCCTTATTCTGCTCACACTGTTTCTTGTTTGCGGCGCTCAAGCCCAATCAACTCAAACCGAAACCAAAGACGACGATACCAACCTCGAAACGCAACTCTATTTGATCCTGGGAACAAATGAAGAAGTCGCCGACTCTAAACTTCCGGCCGCACTCGACCAGGTCGTGAAACAACTACGCGGCACGTTGCC
>DATEHX010000121.1:0-9908 GCA_035279345.1 Pyrinomonadaceae bacterium
CAACGACTTCGTCAACGAACCAACCGCCGCTTTGCTCGCCGAATACGCCGCCACTTCGTGCAACGCCACAAACGTCGATAACGACGCGATGTTGATGATGCTTCCCGACTCGCGTTCGAGCATGTGACGGCCAAACACCTGGCACGCGCGCAACGTGCCCGTAAGGTTCGTGTCGATGATGTCGTTCCAGTCTGCTTCTGAAAAATCGATCGTGGGCGCACGTTTTGTGCGGCCCGCGGAGTTGACCAGAATGTCGACTTTGCCAAACGCCGCGATCGCCTCGTTCAGGACGCGTTCCAGCGACGCCCGATCCGAAACGTCAGAAGCGGCGCGCAAAGAGCGACGGCCAAACTCCTCGATCTCTCGCACTACGGCCTCCACCTGTTCCCCGCGCCGCGAGGTCGGAATAACGTCTGCTCCAGCTTGAGCAAAACCGAGCGCGATGGCGCGTCCAATGCCGGACGTGCCGCCGACGACCACGGCCACTTTGCCACTAAGCTCGAGTGGAGAATAGGTCATAAAGGCTGAATTGTTGGCTAAAGGTTAGACCACTTTTAGAAAATGCGGTTACTGTGTACCACCGTGCATTGTCTACCGTCAAGCACAAAAAGTCATGTGCTGATTTATGATTAGCTGGTTTTACCAGCCTCGTTTGACCCTCGAAAATGTTGCTTGTGTACTTGCGGTCTGCGTGTTAAAGTCGTCTCTCCGTTGAAATTGGTATTACCAGTCGGGTCCAGGAAACCGCCCAGCAAAATGTCAGCAACCAGCCCACAGGCAAGCCGCCGTCGTTCTGTTGAAGGGAACATCTGGCTCTCGCACGGCCCTGATGCGAGTGATTATCTGGCGAAACTCCGGGCGCACGACCTTGTCTACGAGGTGATGCCGTCTGAAGAAGCGGTGGGACGCGCGATGCTCGCCGAGATTATCGACGCGGAGGCGGCGAAAAGCGGCCCGTTGGTGATGGTCCTTGTCGGCGGCCGAGGCGGTCAGGCGCTGCACCGTTTGTTGGGCGCGATGGCCAGGACCGACGACTACGACGCTTTGTTCGCGCGGCTTCATGTTTTTACACAAGACGCGCTCGCGCCTTTGCGCATGGATAACGGCTTGAGCTTCGTGCGCGATTTCGAACGGCTGCTCGGCGAAGACTTCTTTCGCAAGGTGAATAGCTTCACGTCAATGCACACGGACGCGGAAGACCTCGAAGCCGAACTGGTAGCTTACGTCCAACGGCTCGAGTCGCTCGGCGGCATCGATCTCTTTTTCCTGGGTCTTGGTCCGGAAGCTGGTGCTGCTTCGCATCTCGCCTACATCAAACCCGGTTCCGGCGCGACGTACAGCGACATGGCCGGGTTGATTCCGATTTCGGAATCGATTCTCGAACACCACATCAACAAGTTTAAGGCGGGCGGCACGATCGTCACTGAAGCGGACGAAGCCGAATGCCGCGCGGCGAAACAGATCCTGACGCTTGGTCCAGCCGCGATACTCGGCGCGCGCCGCGTGGTACAGTCAATCGTCGATGCTGACACCGCGCCCGCGAAACGCGAGTGTTACCGGCGGTTGTTGCGGACGAGAATTGCAGACGACGCCGAAACGCGCGAAACTCAATTCGATCAAAACCCCGGACTTTGGTTGCGAGTTCATCCAAACGTCCGCTCGTTGATACTTCAGAACGTTTTGGAAAACTAACAGATGTCGAGCGTTCAAACGCCTCCAGCTTCATCACTCAGCGAATTTGCGATCATTGTCGATCCGAAGGACAACGTTGCAGTGGTCAAGACGGCCACCCAACCGGGGTTGGAATTGGTCCTCCCAAACGGATTGATTCTTGAAATCCGTGGTCCGATTCCGCCCGGTCATCGCTTTGCAACGAAAGACATTCCCGCGGGCGAGTTTGTGTTGCAGTTTGGACAACCGATCGGAACCTCACTCGACATTAAGCAAGGCGAACAGATCACGCACGACAACATGACTGACGACGTGCCGATCGTTCGCGAACTTCCGGAAGACTTGCACACTCCGCCGCCAGATTATTTTCCGTTGGACCAGCGCGCGACGTTCATGGGTTACCGGCGACCTGACGGGCGCGTCGGCACGCGCAACTTCGTGCTGATCGTGCCGACGAGCATGTGTGCGAGTCACGAAGCGTTGCAGATTTCCACGATCGCCGAGTTCATGCTTTACGATCGCACGAAGTATCCGAACGTCGATGGCGTCGTGGCTATTCCGCACAACAAGGGTTGCGGTTGTCAGGAGGGATCGACGATCGACGTCATGTTGCGCACGCTGTCGAATTACGCGGACCATCCGAATGTGGGTGGCGTCGTGCTGATCGATCTGGGTTGTGAGAAGACAAACCTTGCGCAGGTTGAAAAGTATTTACTCAAACGCGAGCGCGCGTTTGCGAAGCCCGTGGCGAAGATTGGCATTCAGGAAGCCGGCGGCACGCAGGCTGCCATTCAGCGTGGACTCAAGGAAGTCGAGCAGATGCTGCCGCTGGTGAATGAAACCGTGCGCGAAAAATGCCCAGTGAGTGAACTCGTGCTTGGTGTGAAGTGTGGCGGCTCTGATGGCTTCTCGGGTATTTCGGCGAATCCGTCGTTGGGACGCGCCGCGGATCTTCTGGTCCGTTCGGGTGGAACAGTTTTGATTACGGAAGTGCCCGAGTTTTGCGGTGCGGAACACTTGCTCGCTTCGCGCGCGAAGGACGTGGAAACCGGACGCGCGATTTACCGGATGGTCGATTGGTACAAGGAGTATGCGTCGAAGTTTGGAGCGGTGCTGAACAACAATCCGAGTCCTGGGAACGTCGCCGGCGGACTGCTCAACATCACGATCAAATCGCTCGGCGCGATCGCTAAGGCGGGAACAACGCGCGTTGAAGGTGTGATCGAATATGCCGAGACGCCGAAGCATCGCGGTTTGAACCTGATGCAGGGACCGGGATACGACCAGGAGTCGACGCCGGGACTCGTCGCGGCGGGCGCAACGGTGGTGGTGTTCACGACCGGACGCGGCACGACGATCGGCAATGCGATCGCTCCCGTGATCAAGCTCGCCTCAAACACGCCAGTGTTTGAGCGCATGTCGAACGACTTGGATCTGTCCGCGGGCGGCGTGATCGATGGCACCGAAACGATCGACGAAGTGGGCCAGCGCGTGTTCGAACATATCGTTGCCGTAGCCCACGGTCTGGAAGCGAAAGCGGAGACCCACAAACACCGCGAGTTTCAATTCTGGGCCGAACAAACCGTTTCGCTCTAAGTCGGGTTTAGATTTAATTTGACGGTAACTTCTTGCGCCGCGTAACATCGTTTTGCGAACGATGACCGTACCTACAGAACCTTTCTACGAAACCAATCTTAAAGATAGAACTCGAGAGTTGATCGAGTTTGCTGGTAGTCTCAATCAGGAATACGTTCAGTTAATGGAGACCTCGCTCCTATTGCGCCAGGAGAGCAAAGCGCTGAGGGAGGAATCTCACCGTTTGAGGCAAGCAGGATTACGTTTAGGTTGGAACCTCAATCCGTCGTAACACAATCGCGCAGAGGCAGGAGCGGTGCGTCACGCGAATCTTTCCAGGCGAGAATTTTGTGCGATCGCCGGCAGTGTGATCGGTTACGACGTCACCTTTCGCGAGTTCGACGGCGATCACGAAATCCCCGCGGACGTTGCTCGCGAAGGTTTGAAATGGATCGTATCGACATGAGGCCACAAAGAGGCACAAGAGGCACAAGAAGCAGAAAAGAGATGAACAGCGAGCCAAAACACTTTTGACCTTCTTGTGCCTTTTGTGCTTCTTGTGCTTCTTGTGGCGTAACGGGCTCAACGGCTGCGGCGGCCACCGAGTTGGGCGGAGAGTTTCAGGGCCGCGGTCTGGACGATCTTGCCGAGTGAGGGGAGATAGTCGTCGTTGAGTTGACTGACCGTGCCGCTCAGGCCGATCGCCGCGACCACCTCACCGCTGGCAGAGAACACTGGCGCCGCGACACAACGCACACCAACGGCGTGTTCTTCGTCGTCAATCGCATAACCGCGCCGGCAAATGGCTGCGAGTTCTTCGAATAGATGTGGCAGCGTCACGATGGTTCGCGGCGACACCTGACGGAGAGGGTGCATGCCCGCGATCTCCTGGACCTCTTCGCGACTCAAGTGACAAATCAACGCCTTGCCAACTGCCGTGGCTTGCGGCGCGACACGCTGGCCGTTCCAAATGTCCATCTTGATGAAACCCGGCGACTCGATCCGTTCGATGTAAACCGCGTCGCCGTGATCGAGTATGGCGAGATGCGATCCCAGGCGCGTGGTCTCGACCATCTGGCGCAGGTGCGGCATTGCGAGTTCGCGCAGCGCCATCCCCTGCATCGCTTGTCCGCCCAAGCTCAACACGCGTATGCCAAGCGTGTGTTGACCGGTTTCAACATCGCGGCGCACGTAACCACGGCCAACCAGCGTTCGGAGCAAGTAACTGGTTGAACTCTTCGGCACTTTCGCGGCGCGGCTGATTTCGGACGTGCTGAGTCCGTGATTTCTACTCGCCAGCAGCTCGAGGATCGACAACGCTCGTTCAACCGAAGTTACTTGTTCACGATTTGGCGCCCGGCGTTTTGCAGTCTCAGTAATCGCTGCTCTAACCATGCCAACTCCCTCCCCAGGTTCGCTCACGAAAAGTGTTCACAATTCCGAACGGCGCTACTACAGGCCAAATTGAGAAACCTCATCCTTTCAAGGCAAAAACCGTCAGGACGCTGACTTATGTAATGAAACCATAAATAAGTTTGCGTTCACAATGCTGATTGCCGTATTGCTGGGGGTATGAACTGCATGCTAAACCTCCGGAAAACTTATGTCGAGCACTCGTTCACAATACGGAACACGTTCCAATACTGCGCCGCCGGAGTTTGACGCCCAAGTCGACCTGCCGCCTGGATTCATGGCCTTTCTCGAACCGCTTCATCGCGAGTTGACGCCACGGCAACAGTCACTCGCTCGAAAGCGCGCCGATGTACTCGCAGCTGCACACAAAGGCCGAAAGCCGGGCTACCTTCCGCCGTCTGAAGCGACGACCACTGACTGGACGATTCCGCTACCGGCATGGTGTGCGGATCAGCGTAACCAAATGACCGGTCCCGCTGACGACGCCGAACTCGTCGTGAAGATGCTGAACTCGGGCGCGCCCGGCGTGATGCTCGATCTCGAAGATTCGATGGCGAACACGTGGTCCAACCTGAAGACTGGCATCGAGAACATTTCCGCCGCGTTGAAAGGCGAACTCACCTACTTCGACGCGAAACGCAATCGCACTGCCGGCATCAACCAAAGCAACACCGTCATCTTCATTCGTCCGCGCGGACTGCATCTCAACCAGGCCGGCATTTTCAAAAACGAACTGATGTCGGCGTCGTTGTTTGACGTGGCGATGGTGGCTTATCAGGCTGACGTTCGACTGCGGCATCCGCTCAGTTTCTACATTCCGAAGTCGGAGTCGGCTGAAGAGGCGCTGTGGTGGCGCGATCTGTTTCGCGCGATTGAGGACGCGAAAGGGCTCGCGCGCAGTCACATCAAGTGCATGGCGCTGGTCGAGTCGCATCCGATCGCGTATCAGATGGAAGAGTTCATCTACAACCTGCGCGATCACATCATCGGTCTGAATCTCGGCCGCTGGGATTACATGGCGAGTTTGATCCACTTCAATCTCGAAGATCCCGCGTGGGTGTTGCCGGATCGAAACACGATCCCTCACGACGTGCCGTTCTTTCAAAACTTGCGCGAACTGCTGGCCGAGACGTGTCACAAGCACGGCATCCTCGCCATCGGTGGCATGACCGCTCTCTATCCCAGCCGCACCGATCCGGAATTGAACGAACGCGCGCTCAGAATCCTCGCCGCGGACAAGAAGAACGAAGCCAACTGTCTGATGGATGGCGCATGGACCGGACATCCGGATCAGAACGAGATCGCCGTGCAGCAGTTTCCGTTTCCCAACCAGGTCGATGCGCGGAAGCCGGAAGCAGAAACGCACCCCGATTTACGGCCTGTTCCGAAAGGCGTCGGACAGATCACTGAAGGTGGAACGCGCGCGGCGATCCGCACCGTGATTCGTTATCGCAACGGCGTGCTGAACGGCAAAGGCGCGAGCTTGCTCGACGGTTACATGGAAGACCTCGCGACCGATCGCATCTATCGCCTCATGATCGCGCAACGCACCAAACACCTCTCAGACGTCACACCCGATCTCATCAGCAAGATGTTTGACGAAGAACTCGATCGCATCCTTCACGAACTTCCCCCGAACACCGATCAGTCCGTGCTTGAGAACTACCGCACGGCACGAAACATCAGCGAATCGCTGATTCGCGACCAGGAGTTTGATCCAAAATGAACTTCATAAACCGGGGAGGGGGAACGATGACAACTTACGATCACGTTGCACTGCAAAACGAATGGACCACCGACGATCGCTGGCAAGGAATCAAGCGGGGCTACACGGCCGAAGAGGTCTTGAAGCTGCGTGGTTCTGTCGAGATCAAATACACGCTCGCCGAGCGCGGTGCGAAACGTCTTTGGGAACTGCTGCACAGCGAACCTTACGTTCACGCGCTTGGCGCAATGACCGGTTGCCAGGCGGTGCAACAGGTCCATGCCGGGTTGAAAGCGATCTATTTGAGCGGGTGGCAGGTCGCGGCTGATGCAAACCTCGCGGGTCACATGTATCCCGATCAGAGTTTGTACCCAGCCAACAGTGTTCCGGACGTGGTGCGTAAGATCAATCAGGCGTTACAGCGCGCGGATCAGATCGATCACGTTGCGGGGCGCAACGGTACTGAATGGTTTGCGCCGATCGTCGCTGATGCGGAGGCTGGTTTTGGGGGCAACCTGAACGCGTTTGAGTTGATGAAAGCGATGATCGAAGCCGGCGCGGCGGCCGTGCATTTTGAAGATCAACTGGCGTCGTGCAAGAAGTGTGGGCACATGGGCGGCAAGGTGCTAGTGCCGACGCGAGAGTTTATTCAAAAACTGATCGCGGCGCGGCTCGCCGCGGATGTGCTTGGTGTGAACACGATTTTGATCGCACGTACCGATGCTGATGGCGCTGGTTTACTCACGAGCGATGTTGACAAACGCGACCATGCTTTTCTGACTGGGGAGCGAACCGCGGAAGGTTTCTTCACAGTGAAAGCCGGGTTGGACCAGGCGATCGCGCGGGCACTCGCTTACGCACCGTACGCGGATATCGTTTGGTGTGAGACGTCCGAACCGAATCTCGAAGATGCGAGCCGGTTTGCGCACGCGATCCACGAACAGTTTCCGGGCAAGCTGCTGGCGTACAACTGTTCGCCATCGTTCAACTGGAAGAAGAAGCTTGACGATCACACGATCGCGAAGTTTCAAAAAGAGCTGGGGCTAATGGGCTACAAGTTTCAGTTCATCACGCTCGCGGGGTTCCATGCGTTGAACCTGGCGATGTTTGAGCTGGCGCAGGACTATCGCGATGCGGGCATGAGTGCTTACGCGAAGCTTCAGGCGACCGAATTCGAACGCGAGGCTGATAGCGACTACCGCGCGGTGAAGCATCAGGCGTTTGTGGGAACGGGATACTTCGACGCGATCACGCAGATCGTTGCGGGTGGAAATTCATCGACCACGGCGTTAACGGGATCGACGGAGCAGGAACAGTTCACTGCGCCTGTTGCATCACAAACTATGGCTTCCGCACAAATCGTGTGATCGGTGATTCACCGCAGCAGGTCGAGGAGTTCCGGATGGTTGCCGTGTTCGGCCCAGCCCGCTGCGGTTGATCCAACCTTCGTGTCTGTCACGTTCTTGTCTGCGCCGTGGTCCAATAGAAACTCGATCATCGCGCGGTGGCCGTTCAGTGCGGCGTAGTGCAGACCGGTGCCGGCATAATCGAAACCACCGGGCACTGTATTTATCTCCGCGCCTTTGTCCAATAACAGTTGTGCGGTATCGATGTGTCCGTGCATGCACGCGTAGACAAACGCGTTGTTGATGATGCCCTGGCGATCCTGCGACCACTCGTTAACGCGATACGAGATTGATTGATTACCGCCAAACGGCCAGTCGATCTTTCCGGCTTCGGGTTTCAAATTCCCATCGGCATCGAAATAGTTCTGGATTAGCTCGGTACGGCCGAGTGCGGCGGCGGTGCGAAGGTTCTGCGCCTTCGCGCCACGTTCGAGTAACAGCGCAACGACGTTTTGATTATTCCAGTACAGTGCTTCCTCGAGCGGCGACCAGCCGCCAGTGCCATCAATCGCGGCCCCACGATCGAGTAACAGGTCAGCAACCTCACGATTACCGATACTCGCAGCCGCCACAAACGGCTCATTCAACTCCGCCCCAGCTTCAAGCAACACCTCCGCCATCGCTCGTGCATTTGGATTACCATTAGCATCTAACGCCAAACACTGGAGCAACGTCGGATGACTCCTCGTCGACCTCGACGTCGCCAACGACGGATCCTCAGCCACGAGATCCTTCAATTTCTCCACGTCCCCCGCCTTGATCGCTCGCATTGCCGGATGAAACTTCTTGTCCATAGCTGTTCCTGACAGGATTTACAGAATTAACAAGATGATTATCTCTTGGGTCACTCTTGTCAATTCTGTACATCCTGTCAAGTACGGTATTATTTCGGCGCCAGCCGTCAACTCAGGAGGATAATTCATGTTCACCAAAGCGCGACGCTTTCGCCGTTTGCTGTTTGTCTTACTTCCGCTCGTCATCACCTTCACCACTTACGCACAAACGAAAACGCCGCTGACGCACGAAGCGATGTGGGCGTTGAAGCGGGTCGGGGCGCCGGTGCCGAGTCTGGATGGGAGGTGGGTGGTGTTTTCAATGGTCGAACCCGCTTATGACGAAAAGGACCAGGTGTCGGACTTGTGGATCGTTCCCAGCGACGGCAGCGCGAAGCCGCGGCGATTGACGTTCACTAAAGGCGGTGAGAGTGGTGTCGCGTGGAGTCCTGACAGCAAACAGATTGTGTTCTCCGCGAGACGCGAAGGCGATGAGGTGAGTCAGTTGTATGTGTTGGACGTTGCAAACGGCGGCGAAGCGGTGCGTATCACTTCCCTTTCCACCGGCGCACGCTCCGCGCAGTGGCGCCCCGACGGCAAGGCGCTGTTGTTTGTGAGTACGGTTTATCCCGGTGCACTCGACGACGAAGCAAACAAGAAGATCGCGGCTGAACGCAAAGCGCAAAAGTATCGGGTGCGCGCCTACGACAAGTTTCCCATTCGCAACTGGGACAAGTGGGTAGACGACATGCAGACGCACCTGTTCGTGCAAGACGCACAGCCCGGCGCGAAGGCGAAAGATATTCTCGCGGGAACGAAGCTCGTTAACGAGCGCGGGTTTGCCGGTCGTGGTATAGATTCCGCTGACGAACTCGACGCGATCTGGACGCCTGAAGGCGATGCGATCGTCTTCGTCGCGAGTACAAATCGCGACGCGGCTGCGTATGCAAACACAAACACGTCGCTGTTCAAAATGTCCGCCAGCGGCGGCGAGCCTGTGCGTCTGACAACAAGCGCCGACAGTTTCACTCGTCCGGCGTTTCGACCCGACGGGAAAGCGCTATACGCTATCTTCAACGCGCAAACCGACACGAAGGTTTACAACCTCGATCGGCTTGCGAAGTTCGCGTGGCCCAATCCCGGTCAGCCTGTAATCTTAACTTCCGGCTTCGATCGCGCTGTTGGCAACTTTGCTCTGACACCCGACAGCAAATCGATCTACTTCACCGCGGAAGAAGCTGGAAACGAAAAGCTTTACACACTCGCGGCTGACGGCAACGAAGTGCGTCTCGCGATGGACATGACGCGCGGCGTTTACACGAACCTGAAAATTCCCGCGAAAGCCGCGTCGACTATTCTGATCGC
>DATEHX010000122.1:0-8600 GCA_035279345.1 Pyrinomonadaceae bacterium
CGATGTTTCGAACCGTTACCATTTGGTCCAGGAATCTTTGGACCACCACCCGGGCTCGTTTTTCTAAATGGCTTAGTGCTTACCATTGTGGCCATTACTATCCGGCACCTCGACTTCGACGTCAGTTTGCATCACGTAATCTCTGGGCGCGCCGGGTACCGCAAATTCGTATGGACCGTGATAGACGACCGGCAACACCCCCGCGAAATTATCGTGCGGCGGCGGCGACGTAGTGTTCCATTCGAGCGTAGTTGCTTCCCACGGATTCTCGCCGGCCTTTGCGCCTTTGAATATGCTCCAGAAAAAGTTGAAGTAGAACAAAACCTGCACCGCGATCGTGATGATTGCGGCGATGGAAACAAACAGCACGAGCGGATGCAGAGTCGCCAGGAACTGATATTCCGTAAACTGCGAGTAACGCCGCGGCATGCCCTGCAAGCCCATCACGTGCATCGGCACAAAGATCGCGTAGACGCCAAGGAACGTGATCCAGAAGTGAATGCGGCCGATACTTTCACTCATATAACGGCCAAACATCTTCGGGAACCAGAAATAGGTCGCCGCAAACATACCAAAGATCGATGCGACGCCCATCACAAGATGGAAGTGCGCCGGGACGATGTAGGTGTCGTGCATCGGCAAGTCGAGCGAGCTCTGGCCGAGAATCAATCCCGTGATACCGCCAGCGACGAACAGCGAAACGAAACCGATCGCAAACAACATCGCGGTCGTGAAACGAATACGCCCGCCCCATAACGTGCCGATCCAGTTGAACGTCTTCACGGCGGATGGAACACCGATCGAAAGCGTCAGCACCGAAAACGCGATCGCTGAGTAAGGGCTCATGCCGCTGATGAACATGTGGTGGCCCCACACGAAGAAGCCGAGCAAGCCGATCGCGAAGATCGCGAAGACCATCGCGCGATAACCGAAGACCGGTTTGCGTGCGAACGTCGCGAGAATGTGCGACGTCGCGCCCATGCCCGGCAGGATCGCGATGTAGACTTCCGGGTGGCCGAAGAACCAGAACAAGTGTTGCCACAGAATCGGCGAACCACCCGTGTGCAACGGGAAGTTTGGATTACTGCCGGAAAGCAAACCGCTAACGTAGAGTCCGCCGGGAATAAAGAAGCTCGTGCCGGCGATACGATCGAGTAGCAGCAGGATGCCGCCGCCGAGCAACACCGGGAACGACAACAACGCGAGCACCGCGGTCGTGAACCACGCCCAGCAGGTCAACGGCATGCGCATGAGCGTCATGCCCCTGGTGCGCATGTTCAGAAGCGTGGTGATGAAGTTCAATGCACCGAGCAGCGAACCAACGCAGAAAATCGCGATACTGATCACCCAGAGGTTCATGCCGCCGCCCTGACCGGGACCGGCGATCTTTCCGAGCGCACTGAGCGGCGCGTAACCCGTCCATCCGCCGATTGGTCCAACCGTGCCGCTGCCGCCGGCGAATGATGGTCCAAGCGCGGCGAACCACGCGCCGATAGTCGCGTTACCTTCTACGAAGATGGCCAACAGGATCACGATGAAGCCGACGAGCGTCACCCAGAACGAAAGCATGTTCAGATACGGGAACGCCATGTCTTCGGCGCCAATCTGAATGGGCAAAAAGTAGTTGCCAAAGCCGCCCTGCGGCGCGGTGGTGAGCACGAAGAAGACCATGATCGTGCCGTGCATCGTCACCAGCGAGAGATAAAACTCGGGATTCATCACACCGCCCGGCGCGCCGGTTGGAAACAGTGTCTCCAGAATCGGCCAACTGGTTCCCGGCCAGGAAAGGTTCAGGCGCATCAAGAGCGACATGATCATGCCGACGGCCACGGCCGCCAGCGCGAGCATGATGTACTGAATGCCGATGACCTTGTGGTCAATGCTGAAGATGTACTTGCGGATGAAGCCCGTTGGCGCCGGATGACGGTGCACGCCTTCATGAGTCTCTGACATCTCTCGTCTCCTGTTGTATAGGACCTATATGTCCTATAGGACCTATAGTGTTTTAATTGCTTGGCAGCTGATACTTCGCCAGCAGCTCGCCCATGCGCGCCTGGAACTGTTCCTGCGGCATTGCCTGCAACGCCGTCAGTTCGTCTTCCGGCAGCACGAGCATGTAGCTCTTCATCTTGAAATGGAGTTGCCCGCATAACTCGGCGCACGCCAGTTCATACTTGCCGACTTTATTCGCGGTGAAGTGGACCTTGATCTCCATGCCCGGAACCAAGTCCTGTTTGAAGCGCAACTGCGGCACCCAGAAGTTGTGAATCACGTCCTTCGAACGCAGCCGCAGTTCGACCGGACGATTGACCGGAATCGCCAGCGCCGCGGTTACGGAATCGTCGGCCGAAGCGGCGTCCGCGCTGTCGAGGCCGATGAAGTTCAACGTACCGTCGTCAATCAAACTGGGATCGGTGCGTCCAAACTTTCCGTCCTTGCCCGCGTAGTGGAAGTTCCACTGAAACTGCTGCGCGACGACTTCGACGGTGTAGGAACCCGGCGGCGCATCGTTCAAACGCAACGACGCCCAAACGCTTTGTCCCATCACGCCCAGCGCGATGAAGACAAACGCGGTGATCACCGTCCACAACATTTCAAGCTTGTTGCTGCCGTGCGAATAGACCGCGCGGTCACCCGCTTTGCCCGTGTCGCGATACTTCCACACCATCCAACCGAGACCGATCTGCGCGGCAGTGAAAGAAATGCCGACGACGATGATCGTGATCATGAACTGACGATCGAGGGCTGGAGCGTGATTGGAGATCGCCTCTGGCAGCCACCATTTCCCTACCAGGAATAGGAGCACTGAAAACAGAGTTACGATCCAGATAATAACCGCAAGAACTCGTCCCATCGGTTACATCTCCTTCTAATCTGTGTGTTTCGCGTTTATCTGTGGCTCAAACTACCCATTCAAAACCATCAAGATAAACAGGAGTGGCAAATAGAGAACTGAAGCCAACAATAAGCGGCGCGCCCACTGCCGCGACATTGAGAATGCAGCGCGCAAGCTGCTGTAGAGAAAGAGCAGCCCGAGCACCAAGGCGCCATAAAGATAAATCGTACCGGCCATGCCGAGCGCGAACGGAAGCAGGCTCACCGGCAACAACATCAGTGTGTAGACAACGATCTGTTGCGCGGTGACACGCCCGTTTGGTTCGACGACCGGCAACATCAGGATTCCCGCCCGGCTGTAGTCTTCGCGATACATCCACGCGATCGCCAGGAAGTGGGGAAACTGCCAGAGAAACAGAATCGCAAACAACACCCAACCTTCGAGACTGATCGAGCCGCGAGCCGCAGCCCAACCGATCAGCGGCGGCACCGCGCCGGGAAACGCACCGACGAGAGTTGAAAGCGATGTGCGCGTTTTCAGCGGCGTGTAAGCGAAGAGATAACCGGCGATGACTGTTAAGCCGAGTAATGCGCTCAGCGGATTTACAAAGATCAGCAGATACGCTTCGGCCAGAATTGTCGTACCTGCACCGAACGCCAGCGCCTCCCACGGCGCCAACTTCCCTGCGGGCAACGGACGATTGGCCGTGCGGCGCATCAGTCCGTCGAGATCTCGCTCGGCGTACTGATTGAGCGTTGCGATACCTGATGACAAGAGACCGATACCAAACAACGCGCTCAGTAGCGCGACATAATTGACCGGTCCAGGCGAGCCGAGAGCGAATCCAGCCGCGGACGTCAAAACGATCAGGAACGTAATCCGTGGTTTGGTCAGTTCGGCGTACGCAGCGACGCGTTCGCGAAACGACAGACGCGAACGTTCGATGACGTCGACCGCCGGAGTACGTAAATCGATAGCAAACTCTTCCATTAAATTCCTAACTTTAGTTCAGCCCTGTGTTCTGAGTTCAGCCTTTAGGTTGCTGCTTCTCTCCCACGCTGAATCTGGAGCTCCCAATACTTTGTATGTTCGCAAAGTCAAAATGATCGTGGTTACGAACACTAACGCGCCGCATGCAACGTGCGCTACCGTGATGCTGATCATCGGATTCAACGGCTGCGGATCGTTTGGTGACGCCAGCCGCGTGAGATACGCAGCTAAACCGAGCATCAACTGCACGCCCAGCAGCACCAGCGCGAACGTCGCGGGCCGTGTCAAAAAACTGTATCCCTTGTGGCGCCGCAACACGCTTATCGCCGCACCTCCAAGCGCCAGCGTAACCGCAATGGCGCCACCAACGTGCGCCAGAATCAACTCGGTCGGTAGATGCTGATCCCACCTTGCCGAATGTCGCAGCGTCGCACCAAGGATCAACTGCACGAAGATCGTTACGAGCGCAATGGTGCACAGATAACGTAACGGTGGACCTGCACTCTCCTGAGCCTTCTCTTCCGGCAACGGCTGCGCTTCGATCCAGCTTCGCGACGTGAACACCGCCAGACTAACAGTGATGCAGAAGAACAGTTGGGCCAACGTTGCGTGTGCGGTAGAAACAGCAAGCGGAAGCATCAGTTTGACTGTCAATCCGCCGAGCAGTCCCTGAGCGATCACCGCCAGCAAGGCAAACACACCGAGCTTTCTAACCCACGTTCTCTTCTCTTTCACCAGGATGTAAATGAGAAGCGCGATGGTCAGCATGCCGACCGTAGTCGCGACCATGCGGTGCCCGTGTTCCCAAAACAGGTTACCCACCATTTCCGGAAACACCTGACCATTGGAAAGCGGCCAGTCTTCGGTCGCCAGTCCCGCATCGTTACTGGTGACCAGCGCTCCGGCAATGATTAAGAAAAACGTCGCACAAGCGACGAGAATGGCAAATCGATTTAGACCCTTGCTCATTTACTAATTGCTTATTTTCGATTGCCAATTGCCGATTGCTCAAACTCGGCAATCGGCAATCAACAATCGTCAATGACTAGTGTCGCGCCGGAATTTCAAGCGCCGGCATCATCTTCAACGACGGAGCCACGGAAGTCGTCGCAGCGCCTTCGCCAAACGCAAAGTCAGCCTTGGCGGCTCCATTTGCGGTCACGGTCACTTCCATCGTCTTCTCGGTTCCGTTCGCGCCACCTTCTCTCCACGCGGCAACGGTGTACTTGCCCGGCGGCAAGCCCTTGATTTCAAACGCACCGTCTTTTCCGCTCACCGCGAAGAATGGCGTGCGCATCACGCCGATATACGCCTTCATCCACGGGTGCTGGTTGCACTTCACCGGGATGAGGACTTCCGGACGCGCAAAGCTCTTTTCGATTGGAGCCGCGCCGTTGGCCTGCGTCTGGTTCCATTCGGGATTTTGCTTCGGTGTCGGGTGAATGTTGTGCTGAGTAGCGTCGCTGTTCGTGATGCTGATCTTCTGGTTGACCTGCACGCCTAGTACGTGCGGTGCATAGTGACAACCATTCTGATCGAGCTGCGCCGCGTTGGTTGGTGTTGCCCAGGTGTAGTCTGTGAGCTTCTTGCCACCTTCGACAGTACCTTCCTTGACGTAGACAAACGTGTTGGCAAGTTTGCCATCGGTCACGACGGTATCGTCGGTCGAAAGGTTCGGATTCTTCTGACCGCAGACCGGATCGGCGGAAGTGTCGATCTTCTTGGGCGCCGGCGCTGTGCCGTTAAAGCTGACGACTCCTGAGACGGTTCCGGTCGCACCGCTGTAGGGACCGGCGGCAGCTCCGTCAGTGTTTCCCGGCGGGCTTGTCGAATTCGTCGGGCCGCCGCCACAGGCAGCCGCAAGCACGAGCGACAGAGCAATCGATAACACAAGCCAGACTTTTGTCTGCTTATTCATTGAACAATTCCTCCAAACTAAGATACTTGCGCAATAACTGTAGCACGAAGCTACGGGAACTCTTAATCAGGGCCAGCTCAACTTAGTCCTTGTTGGCTTCAACCCTGTCGGCAGTTCTCCTACCCTTTCATTCTCGCCGGGCTTCAGCCCGGCGTTGTGGGTTTAGCAAGCCGGGAAACCGTTTAAACGGTTTCCTTGTTCTCGAATTTGCAGTCCCCGCCGGGCTAAAGCCCGGCGAGAATGAAACGCGCCGCGCTACGGCCGACCGCGGCCGGCGTCGGCTTGCGCCGATGATGAAAGCGCGTCCGTTTCCGCTTCGCGCGCGCATGATGATCAGCCGTGGCAGCGGCCGGCGGTACCGGACTCGTCGACAGCAACGCCTGCTGCTCGGCCGAATTCATCAGGAACATGTAGCGCACCAGCAACCACGCGTGATCGTCGTGATAATTATTCGCGCTCGCCGGCGGGTTCGGCAGGTTAACCACCCACCGCTCGCCTTCCTTCTTGAACAGTCCTGACGGCATCGCCGTTCCCGGACTGATCTGCGCCGGATCGAGCAGCCACCGGAACGTCCACTCCGGTTTCAACCGTTCGCTCGCCAACAGGAAGTTCGGCGCAATCGCTTTCGAATCGTGCTCGGGTTCGCCCGTGATGTGACACTTCAAACACGGCGTCCCCGAAGTAAACATCTGCCGCGCAGTGATGCGCTCCTGTTCCGTTAACGGCTGCAACGGTTCCTTGATGTATGGATCATTCTGACCGGACATCGCCATAAAGAACCGCACCAGAACCTGCAACTCGTTTGGCGAGAAGTTGAACGTCGGCATACGGAACTGCAAATACGGCCGTACGCCATTGCGATCGAGACCCGGTTGCGGCGGCAACTTCGCTGCCTGATTCGCCGGTGCCGGACTGGCGCCTGGAGACGCCGCCGGAGTTGCCGGCTGCGGACTCGCCAGCGCATTAATCTGGCGCGCCTGTTCCGGCGTCTTTTCACCGCTCAACGACGGATCGTGCAGAAACTTCAACAACCACGCCGGATCGACACGCGCACCCTCACTCGTCAAACGCGGCGGCAATAAATCCTTGCCTTCAGGCGTTTGATAGAACGGCAGATCCTGGACCACCGAACGCTGTCCAACCTGAAGCTGGTGACAACCCTGACAGTTGTATTTCTTGATCACCCACCAGCCGTTCTGAATGTCCTGACGCCGTTGGTCCTGCGGATTGTAGAAAAGCGAACCGGGCACGTTCGCGCCTTCAGTGCCGACGCTGCCAAGCAGGAACGTCGTTAATGCAATGCGCCACGGCTCCGTGAGATAAGGCTGCGGCATCCGCAACTTATCTTTCGGATCCTTCTCCTTACCCTCGTCGTAAATCGACGGCTGCGTGATCTTGCGTTCGAAGAAACCCTTGTGGTTGTACCACGGTTTACTCGGCTGATCCGGCCGCAGCTTCAGCGGGTCCTCGCCGTCTTCGGCGTGGTGCGTTTGCAGTGCAAAGTCGAGACGCTCGATCGGCGTCGCGCCTTCAACGGTCAACTCCTTACCGATGCGCTGCTCGTCTTCAAAACCCTGAATCTCATGACAACCGGCGCAGCCGTACTGCTTGATGAGTCCCTTGCCCTTCTCTTTCAAGCTCGCATCGTCCATGAACGCCACGTCGCCATAACTCTGCGGCGACGAAAGCGAGAAGAGATAGGTGGCAATGTCGCGCGAATCCGTCTCAGACAGACGGAAGTTTGGCATCACCGTCATGTTCTGAACCTGCAACTCGGTGCCGTCAATCGGGCACTTGGAGTGCAGCCCGGTATCGAAAACAAAAGGCAATCCCTTCGAGGCATAGTCCTCAGGCGTCAGATCGCGTTTGTGTTTCGGGTTCGGACAATAAGGAGCGACGCGTTCGCGTGGATTGTGAATCCAGCGGACGATGTAATCGAAGTTCGCTTTCTCGCCGACCTTTTGCAGGTTCGCCGCGAAGTCACCACCGATCTTGCTGTCGCCTTCACCGATTGAGTGACACGCTAAACAACCGCGCGTTTCGAAGAGCTGTTTGCCGTGACCAGCGTCGCCGCGTTGTTGTTCGGGAAGCTTGATGTTGAAACTGTCTTGCCAGAGATACGCCGCGATGGCTTGAAGTTGCTGTGGTGCATCCTTGTCGCGCAGTCCCTCGCCGCCGTGCGTGCCTTCGAGCGGAGCGGCGAAGCGCCAGAACGTCGGCATCTTCGTGCCGGGACGAAACGCCTGCGGGTTTTCGAGCCAATGCGGCACCCAGTCTTTGCGCAACTTCACGCGCACGTCTTTCAGGTTTGGACCAACCTTTTTCACATCCTGCAACAGATATTTTGTTTGCAGGTTGAGTTGATCCTTGCGCGCGGCCAGCAAACTGTTCGTCACGCGCAGACTATCAGCATGGGCCAACAGTCGTTGCGCTTCGGCGTTGTCTTCGACTTCACCCGAACGCTGCGTGTCGGCGCGCATCTGCTTCTCGTTCGCGATCATCTGATCGTCGAGCTGCCCGATCTGTTGGCGTGCGGCAGTGAGTGCATCGCCTTCGCGATCGAAGCCTTCGTAACGGTGACAACCCATGCAGCCGCGCTGCATGAAGAGATCGCGGCCAAGGTTCAACGTGTCCGCACCGTCAGTGACGCGATCGCGTGCGTGGCATTGCTGACAACCGGCCTGCGTGTTCTCTTTCTCAAACATGGGCCATAGCCAGAAACGATGACGTCCGTGGCCTTTCACGTCGCTCGTGGTCGCGCGGCCGTTGCCCCAGTGACAACTCGCGCAGCCGAATTTCTCCGGATTGTGATTCGCGAGAATTTCTTTGTTCGGATGGCTGACGAACGCGCGAGAG
>DATEHX010000123.1:0-3477 GCA_035279345.1 Pyrinomonadaceae bacterium
TGAAGTAAGATTGCGCAAGAGTGACTAGCCTTCTCTGTGTGTCTGTGTCTCTGCGGTTTTTGAACCACGGAGGAATTGAGACGCAGCGGAGGAACAGAATAGACCTTGGATGAACATATTACTCTTACTCCTGTTTCAATCTCCTACGCCGTCTCCTGTTGCCACTCCCCACGTGCCGGAAAGAACACCCGCGCTGTTCACGCTGATTTACGTCGGCGGCTTCGCGCTCGTGATCCTGTTACTGCTGCTCAGTTTGGTGCGTAATCGTCGCACCACGGCAGCGAAGACCACTGCAATTCCCGAAGACCTTCCCAAGGCAGTAAAGAAACGACTCGGCTCTTCTTCAACCAATCGCGGTCTGCGCGTGTTGCGCTGGTTGTTCGTACTGCTCGCGATCGGTCTCTTCTCGTTTCACATCTACTGGGCCAGGTACGCGTCCGAACAGAACGAAAAATTTCAGCAGTTGAGTTACAAGGACCTGCGCGTGCGCCGCTTGTCTGAATCGACGCTGCGCGGCTGGATTCTCGATCGCAGCGGCCGGCTCGATCAGCCACTCGCTTATTACAAGCGCGACTCGGGCGGCGATATTCGGCGCGAGTATCCGATGGACCAGGCGATGGCCCACTTGTTTGGCTCCGACCGTGGCGATCCGGGTTTGGAACGCGCGCTATTTGGCGTGCAGAGTGGCGCGTTGCCGGAGGCGCTTGCGGTGATACGCGGTGAATCGCTCGAGTTCAAAGGCAATCAGGACGTACGCCTTACGATCGATCGCGGGCTGCAACAAGCCGCGATGGACCAGTTGAAGGGCAAGCACGGCGCGGTGGTGATCATCAATCCGCAGAACGGCGAGGTGCTCGCGCTTTATAGCGAACCATCGTACAGCTTGAAAGAAGTCAGCGACGAAGCAACGTGGATTCGTCTCGAAGCAAACGAACGCGACAAACCGCTCGTCAGCCGCGCTCTCGGCGCGTATTACATTCCCGGTTCGACATTTAAGACCGTGACGATGACCGCGGCGTTTCTCGCCGGCGAACAGGACACGGAATTTACGTGCAGTGGCGGCGGCTATTACGCGGCGCCGGGCGCGAACGTGATCTTCGACGACGGTGGACCAGGCGAAGTGCACGGGAGGATCGGCATCGACGAAGCTTACGAAGTCAGTTGCAACCAGTACTTCGCGCAGATGGGCGTGAGGCTGGGAGCTGAACGACTAAAACGCGCCGCGCAGTTGCTCGGCATCGGCGGTTACGACACGCCGTCCGAAGCGTTGCGTGGCCGCAAAGAACCGGAACTCTGGGACGCTAGCACTGACGCCGTGAAACGTGCACTCGCGCCACGACAAGCAACGATCGTCACCGGCAAACAAGTCACCAGATACGATCTCGCTCTGATGGGTTACGGCCAGGGTTACGCCGGACAGATGACACCGTTTCAGATGGCGCTCGCGGCAGCGGCGATCGGCAACATGGAAGGCAAGTTGATGAAGCCGAAGATCGAATTCAACGTCGCGCCGCAGCCCTACAACCAGGTGATGACGCCGGCTCAAGCGGCGCGGATGCGTCAGATCATGGGCCTCGTCACTGGTGGTCCAAGCGGCACCGCGCGCGGCGTCTTTGGACCAGTCAAAGCAGCCGGTATCAACACCGGCGGTAAGACAGGAACCGCGCAGAAAGTCGTACCCGTTTACGATCCGAAAACAGGCGAACCAAAGACACGTCACAAAGTCGAACGTGATAACCGCGGCAACATCATCCGTGAATACGACGAGATCATCATGGACAATGACAACCCGCGGATCGACGGTTGGTTCCTGTGCCTCGCCCCGATCGAACGGCCGACACTCGCGATGGCCGTGATCGTTGAAGGCGGCGGGTACGGTTCGCGCTCGGCCGCGCCGATTGCCGCGGCGCTCGTTTTGAAAGCCAGAGATTTGGGTTATTTCAGCGGCACGAAAGTGAATCCGCCGCCCAGGGATTTAACTACCAAAAGATGAAAAATCGCGCGTCGTCACATCTGCTGATCATCCTGTTGATTCTCGGTCTCGAGATCACGGGTTACATCGCGATTTATCGCGCGGGACTCTTGCGTGGATACGAAACGTCAGTGATCGGCGCGGTGCGCGACCTGCTGATGTTCTTTCCGTTGATGGTGCTGGCGATCTGGTTGTCGCGAAACAAGAAGTTTATCGGCAACTGGGTGCTTTTCACGACCGCGATCCTGCTGTTTGCGTTCGGGATGTTGATCCAGTACCGGCTCTACAGCGATCCGGAATACAACGCGCGCAACAAAGCGGCGGCACGCGAAGAGAAGATGCAGGCGCTCAGAACGCGCTACATCATGGAGAATTACGATCCGGTCAAGAAGCAGTTGATGGGATTGCCGCCGACGCCCGCGCAGCCGATCGACATCGATCAGTTACCAAAGAAGGAATCAAACTATTCACTCTGGAACGCGATGACATCCAGCTACACGTGGATTCCGATCTTCTCGTTCCTGACTTTCGCGATCGCTTATTCGCTGTGCAGCCGTGATGGTTTTCTGCTCTGGCTCCAGCGCAACAGTTTCATCATCGTCCTGTTTACTTTGCTGCCACTGGCGATAGCTGTGGTGACTTCCAGCGCGGGCAAAGCACTCGGCAACATGACGCCGTGGGAACCGTCGAAGATTCCCTTCCTTGTCGGTTTCGCGGGCATTCTTACCGCGCGTTACAAAGATCTCGCTGAAACTTACTGGGGCATTCCGCGCGCGCGCGACATCGTGCCGTTGATCGTGATGGCGATCATGCCGTTCGTTCCCTTCTTCGCTTTGAAAGACTTCGGCCAAATGCTGATCTTCAGCGGCGCTTACACGACGCTTTATCTCGTAGCGGTGCGACGCTGGCCGCAGTTGTTGCTGTTTGTCGGTTCAGTCTTGATCGTGATCAGTATTTTGGTTGTCGGTGCGTTGCCGCGCGACGTGCAGGAGTCAGTGCCGCTACTGCCGACGATCGCGCGTCCAATCAGCGCCGCTCTACCGTCGCGCATTCAGCAACGTTTCCACCTGTGGCTCGACGGTTTCGATCCACCATCGCCGGAAGTTTCGTGGTGGAAGAAGGAGTACCAGGAAGCGCTCAACGAAGATCCGAAACTGAAAGAGCTCGCCGAACAGAGTCCGGCGATGCAGAAGACGGTTAACGTCGACATCTGGTTCGATAAGCTCGCCTTTCAGCCCGCACAAGCGACTTGGGGCATCAGCTCAGGCGGGACCACAGGCAGAGGCTTCGGTCTTGGTTTCCCCGAAGTGATCCCCATCGCCGATTCGGATTATGTTTACGCGGCGATCGCGGAAGAGACCGGTCTGTTCGGCGGCGCAGTGATTATTCTGGCGGTCATCATTTTCGTGGTCGCTGGTGTTCGCACTTCGCTTGAGGCGCGTGATATGTTTACGAAGTTGTGCGCGGCTGGTCTGACGGCATTTATAGGTTTTCAAGCTTTGGTG
>DATEHX010000124.1:0-5233 GCA_035279345.1 Pyrinomonadaceae bacterium
GGTGAAGCCCGGTTGGCAGTTTCTAACCGGCGATCCGAAGGACGTCGAGCTCTTGCGGCAGAAGCTCGGGTTTATCGATCGCGATCCGGTGCGCGACGCGAACAAGTCGAATCACATCGGGATGCTGCGTTGGGGTAACGAGCCGCACACCTTGTGGGCCGGATGTCCTGCGTCGCTCGCGCCCAGCAAGATCGTGAAAGAGATCGCGCTGGTCGACTGGCCTACGGCGGAACAGACGAGAGGAGGAGAGAGATGAAAGTTTATCTGCGGAATCTGTGGATGGTTCTACTCGCGATGTTGATTGTGCCTGTGGCGGTGCAGGCACAGACTACAACGGCGTTTCCGGTTGGTCTCGGACCGGAAGGTGTGGCGACCGACGGTGCGAGTGTCTTTGTTGCGAATCAGTTCAGCGACACCGTCACCAAGCTGAGTGCGAGTAACGGCGCTGTGGCCGGCACGTTCACCGTGGGCCATCGACCCGTTGCGCTCGCATTCGACGGCGCCGGTGTCTGGGTCGCCAATTATCTCAGCAACAACGTGATGAAGCTCGACCCGGCGAGCGGTGCTGTGATTGGGACTTATGCAGTCGGCGATGGTCCAGGCGGACTGCTTGTCACGAACGGCAATGTTTGGGTTGCGAATCGCAACGCGGGAACGTTGACGAAGTTGCGCGCCGCGGATGGTTTGACGCTCGGCACGTATGAAGTCGGCGAACGTCCGATCAGCATGGCGACCGATGGTGAACATATCTACGTCACTAACAACAACAGCGACTCGGTGACGAAGCTGCGCGAATCGAACGGTGTGCTGGTGGCGACGTTTCCGGTTGGTGATGGACCATTCGGGATTGCTTTCTACAACGGCAATCTGTGGGTTGCGAACTTCGGCAGTGGCAACGTGATGAAGTTGAGTGTCACGGGAATGTTAAGCGGCACTTACAAGGCAGGCGACGGTCCACTGGCGGCTGTTTGTAGCGACGGTGTGATTTACGTGGTGAACAATGGCGGCGACAGTGTAACGAAGCTGAGCGCCACGGATGGCTCAAATCTCGGATCGATCGCGGTCGGGCGCAGTCCGATCGGGATTGCAGTGGCTGGTTCGAACGTTTGGGTAACGAACTCGGGGAGCAATACTGTAACGAAGCGATAGTTCGAGCATAGCCACAAAAAGGCACAAGAGGCATAAGTGAGTTAACAACTCATTTGTGCCTCTTGTGTTTTCTTGTGCTTCTTGTGGCAAGAATCTGTTAACTGACCGAACTCCTTCCACCGATTCTTCGTACCTGACAATCAGTACCAACCGAATCTTATAACTGCGCTGCTCCTGAGGTCAGAAGTGTCTCCCCGTCTCTTCCACCTGCTTCGTTTACTCAAGGAGTAAAATAATCATGAGCCTACGATCTTTCGTACACCTGTTCCTGCTTATCGGCGCCCTGACGGTTGTGGGGTGCGAACAGCTCGAACCAAACAAGCCGGCCTCTTCGACATCATCCAACGCTACCGCAACCGACGGCAAAATTGCCGTCACCACTACGTCCGACGAAGCGCGCAAGGAGTTTCTCGCGGGACGCGACCTTGCGGAACGGCTGCGGATCACGGATTCCATCGCGCATTTCGATAAAGCCATCTCACTCGATCCGAATTTCGCACTCGCCGAACTCAATCGCGCTAATGCTTCGCCCACGGCCAAAGAGTTTTTCGAACATCTCAATAAAGCGGTGACACTCTCTTCCAAGGCATCGGACGGCGAACGCATGCTGATTGAGGCAGCTCAAGCCGGTGCGAACGCGAATCCGGCGAAACAGAAAGAAATCCTAGAACAGCTCGTCGCCGCTTATCCGAACGATGAGCGAGCGCACTTCAATCTCGGTGGTTATTACTTTGGTCAACAGGATTTCGTGCAAGCCATCGGTCACTACAAACGGGCAACCGAGCTCGCGCCCAACTACTCCACCGCTTTCAACATCCTCGGTTACGCGTACCGTCAGAACGAAGCGTACAGCGATGCGGAAAACGCGTTCAAGAAATACATCGAACTCATTCCCAACGATCCGAACCCTTACGATTCGTATGCGGAGTTGCTTCTGAAGATGGGCAGGTTTGATGAAGCGATCGTGCAGTACAACAAGGCATTGGGTATCGATCCAAACTTCATCAACTCGCATTTCGGAATCGCGGCGGCGCTGGCTTACTCGGGAAAGCCGAGCGAAGCACAGACAGAGTTGCAGAAGATCACGACGAAAGCGCGCAGTGATGGTGAACGGCGCACCGCGTTGTTTGGTCAGATGGTTGTCGCAATCGACAGTGGCAAGTTGGACCAGGCGCTGGCGGAAGTTGACAAGCAGTATGCGTTGGGTCAAAAGAGTAATGACATGCCGGCGATGGCGGGTGACTTGCTGTTGAAAGGCAACATCCTGTTGGAGATGGGAAAACCTGACGACGCGCGCAAGGCTTACGACCAGGCACTCAAGACGACGACCGATGCAAACGTGCCGCAGCAGAACAAAGACAACGCGGCGCTGTTCTCTCACTACAACCTCGCTCGCGTTGCGATAGTAAAAAAGGATCTGGCGTCGGCAAAAACCGAGACAGAGACGTTTCGCAAAGGCGCTGAAGCGAAGAAGAATGCGAACCAGGTCAAGCAGGCGCACGAACTGGCTGGACGCATCGCGTTGGAAGAGAAAAACTACGACGCAGCGGTTAGCGAGTTGGCCCAGGCAAATCAACAAAACCCGGACGTGCTCTACCTGACCGGTCTGTCTTATCAAGGCAAGGGTGACGCGGCTAACGCGAAAGCCTCATTCACCAAGGCCGCCAAATTCAACTCCCTCCCGCAGTTAAACTACGCCCTCGTTCGCGTTAAAGCGCAGAAGGCTTTAACGACTTAGTTTGCGTTGCCACAAAGAGGCACAAGAAGCACAAGAGAGTTAGTCTTGTGCTTTTTTGTGGATTGCCATTGCTGCCACGACCACACCAAGCGCTTCGGTTACTAACAGCAGTAGCGCTGTCGTGCGAAAGAGGCCGCGGGCGTCGCCGGCGGGAAGGTGGGCCACGTGGTCGGAAGAGATGATGATGTAGTGGTATAGGAAGCCGAAGATGAGAGAGCCGAGCATTGATAGAAGCAACAACCAGAGAGCGGCTCTAAGATATCGTGTAAAGGAAAGTACGAGGGCCAGCAAAGGCGCCAGCAGGATGACGCTGAGAACGTACACCGTTTGCCAACTGCTTAGACCAACGCCTAAGCTCGTGTGGGCATTGCCGTGAAGTAAATTAACAACGAGGTGCGCTAAGACTACGATCGTCACCCACAACTTATGATTATTCACGTTGGCTACGTTCATGAACTCGCGCGGTATCCGGTCAAATCAATGGCTGGTGTCGCGACGAGGTCTGCCTTTCTTGGCTGGCACGGTTTGCAAGGAGACCGGCGCTTCGCGTTTCGCCGGCTCAATGACAATAGTGGCTTTCCCTGGCTGACCGCAAGCCGTCTTCCCGAACTTCTGCTGTATCAGCCGATGGGTCTTGACGAGAATGCGCCAGAGCCAGTGCCAACGCACGTGCGCACGCCGGAAGGGATCGAACTTGCACTCGGAAGCGCGGAGTTACAAAACATCATCGCCGAGAAGTTCGGCAGTCCGGTCGAGTTGATGAAAATGAAACATGGAATTTTTGACGATGCGACAGTGTCAGTGATCAACTCAGCAACGATCTCCGCAATCGGACAAGAAGCGGGAGCGGATCTCGACGCGAGAAGGTTCCGGCCAAACATCGTCATTGCATCGGAGGCGAAAGAACCGTTTCTTGAAGACGGTTGGATTGGCGGCAGGTTAGTGTTCGGCGATAGCGAAGTTGGACCAGTGGTTAATATGGCGATGCGCGATCTGCGCTGTGTGATGATTAATCTCGATCCGGATACGGCACAGCAAGACCCACGCGTGATGAAGGCTGCCGTGCGCTTGAACGACAATAATGCCGGAGCTTATGGAACGGTCGCGCGCACGGGCCAACTCAGCGTGGGTCAGTCAGTAAGTCTCATTACCGAGACTTAACCACGCACTGCAACTACCTTCAAATACTCGGAAGGCACATCGGTGGTACCATCAGTCGCGAGATTATGCGCGGTCCAATGCTGCTCGAGCGCGGCCCGCAACGCATCCTGTCCTCTTTCATCGAGCGCGGTGAAAGCTTTGAACGACGGACCATAATAAAGGAAGAAATGCTCGACGGTTTGCGCCGGACTAAACGGGTACTTGAAATGTATTGTCTCCCGGCTGGTCTGCACATCCGAAGTCCCTTCGCTCAGCCGCTCACGCACGACTTCTTCCGAGCCCCACAAAACCGGTGAAGGCATGTTAGCCGGCGGCGGAACATGCGACGAAACGATCTTGAACATCTGACCGACAAATCCGGCCGGCGTCCAGTTAGCCATGGCGATGAACCCGCCCGGCCGAACGACACGTTTGAGCTCCGCCGCTACCAGCTCAGGACGCGGAGCAAACATTGCTCCGAACATCGTCACTACCGCATCGAAACTCGCATCTTCGTAAGGCAGGTTCTCCGCGTCGCCTTCGTCAAACTGAACCGACAACCCTTCACGCTGCGCAGTCTCTCGCGCCTGCTCGATCAAATTCGGCGCGATGTCGACGCCGGTGACAACCGCACCGAGTCGAGCGGCCGGCAACGCCAGATTCCCGGTGCCACACGCAACATCCAACACGCGCGCTCCCGGCTGAAGATTCAGCCCTCGAATAAACTCCGCGGCGCCCGCCGCATAAGACCTGGCAATCTCTCCAAAATCGCCGGCAGTCCACGTGGCGCGCAGCTTTGTCTTCAACGCTTCTAATTCAGAGGTCATTTGAGTAGCTTCCATTGTTTGCTCCTTTTGTTCTTTCCACCATCTACCTAACGCGCAATCCGGGAAACTTTCAGGTCTCGCTTCAATGTCCTTCTCATTCACACCGGGCTTCAGCCCGGTGGAAAAAGAGTCATGTTATTGAGAAACCGTTTTAACGGTTTCCCGGGCGCACCGAAAACCGTTGAAACGGTTTTCCGCCGTGGAGTTCAGTTCCAGCACCGGGCTAAAGCCGGGTGTAAATGAGATGACTTTTGAGGTAAAGGCTTCGACGAAAAAACGAACCCGTTGTACAACTGTCTCGTACTGGCTTTAAGTTATAACCCAGCTCCATTCCACTCCGAGGTAAAAGCATGTTCCGCACCTTAGTCCTCCTGGCCGC
>DATEHX010000125.1:0-2072 GCA_035279345.1 Pyrinomonadaceae bacterium
CTGCTTGCTTTCACGCGCCACCGCCTGGTCCATCTCCGCCGCGGATAAAGCCCGCACGATCTTCGCGCCAGCAGGCGGATCAACGGTGGTGATGCCCGCGATTACAGTTACCTCGCCACCGCGTTTCAACGCTGCTTCAGCGAGCGCGAACCCCATTCTTCCCGACGAACGATTCGAAATAAACCTCACCGGATCGATCTCTTCGCGCGTGGCGCCAACCGTGATCAGAAAACGTTCTCCAACCAAATCTTTTTTTTGCTTCGATCCGAGGATTGCCAGCGCCGCGGCGATAATCTGATCGGGTTCACTCAAACGTCCGGGACCAATCGTGCCGCACGCCATCTCACCAGCGTCCGGCTCGACGATGTGCACTCCGTCCGCACGTAATCGTTCGAGATTGCGTTGCGTCGCCGGGTGCAGCAGCATCGTCGTGTTCATCGCCGGCGCGATCAGCACGGGCGCGGTGCACGCAAGATAGGTTGACGTCAGAAAATCATCCGCGACGCCGTTCGCGAATTTCGCGATGATGTTGGCGGTGGCCGGTGCGACAACGAGCAAATCCACGGTCTGCGAAAACGTGATGTGCGCAATCGGATCCGGATTGTCCGGCGCATAATCGTCGACGATGACGTGCGATCCCGAAAGAGCGCGGAACGTCAGCGGTTGCACAAACTCACAGGCGCGCCTGGTCATCGCGACGCGAACGTTGCAGCCCGCGCGCTGTAATCCGCGGAGGACTTCGATCGCTTTGTAAGCAGCGATGCCGCCGGAGACACCAAGAGCGACATTAGATTTGGCTGAAGGAGTTTGAGGATCTGACGCAGACATCGCGCTTAACGGAAAACGAAGATCAATGTAACATTGCCGAAAGACGTGCGCAATTTAGTTACGGAAATGGCTGCTATAATCGCCGTCAACAACCAAAATAGGATATTTCTCGAGCCCCGCGGCAAAATCATGGCTACTCTCAAGGGAAGATTACCCGCTCTCTTGCTCGCTTTTCTAATCGTCGCTCTTGCTCCGTCTGTGTATGCCCAGCGTTCCGATGAGGAATTTGGTCCTGTAGTTCGCGCCTATCTCGGATATCTCAAGAACGAGCAGGAAGTTGTTGACGACCGCGTCAGCCGGCGCGAGGTCAGTCCGACCTATTATCGTCACAATTCCAACCGCATAAAAGCGTTGCGGCAGATAGCCATTCGGCTCGCTCGCGAGACCCACAACGACTACTTGCCCGAGCTGGAAGCCGTGTCCGCCGGTGAGCTGAGCCTGCTTTTTGGTTCGCAAGCGCCCGCGCCGGCGAGCCTGAAGCCTGGGGAAGTGATCCGGAACACGTTCCGATTCCTCGGTATAGTTCGGTCCGGCGAGGCGTTTTACGTGTTTGCGCGACTCGACCCATACGAGCAGGCTGAACTGTCTGAAAAAGCGCTCTCGACGACGACCGAGGGCGGACGGCCTCGGAAAACCCAACCGTAAAACGAAGAAAAAACTTTGCCATATGGATCAGGGAGCTGTGGTAGACTTTGGGCCGCAAAACGTTCCCCGGCGCTGACACAGTTTTGTGGCAAAGTTAAGCCAAATGATTGTTGACACAGGGCTTTTATTAGTGTAATAAATCCCAAGCGTCATCGTTTTCGACGCGTAATTTCTGGCAATTAAGAGCTTTGCGGGTTTTTGCAACCACAAGACTATAGTTTCCCACGACTGTTAGGCCGTCGCGGTACGCAATAAAGACCTTTGTGTTACACATTACGGGAGGAAAGTTAATGATTAGCAAAACTTGGAGCCGCAAGTCCCTCGCGACTGCTGTGGCGGTTGCCGTTTTGAGTGCTTACTCAATGGTGGTGTTGGCCGCACCAGGCGCCAAGGCGTCAGGCGAGCTGTCGGTCTCCGGGCAAGTAACGGTGAACGGCCAAAAAGTGATTTCTGGCGGCACGGTGTTTTCTGATTCCACGATCAGCACCGCGGCTCAAAGCAGCGCATCGGTGAACATCAGCAAGGTCGGACGTGTTGAACTTGCTCCGAACAGCAATCTTCGCCTTAGCTTTGCGGACAACAGCATCACTGCGATGCTC
>DATEHX010000126.1:0-13687 GCA_035279345.1 Pyrinomonadaceae bacterium
CGGCAGCGTCGCATAACAGCGGTGTTGCTCGTTTCCACTTTCTTGTTCGTATCGATGAGCGCCTTCGGCAGTTACAAGGCTTATCACTACACGGAGTCGGTGTCTTTTTGCGGCGAAGCCTGTCACAGCGTCATGAACCCGGAGTTCGTCACCTTTCAGGTGACGCCGCACGCGAAGATCAGGTGCGTCGATTGTCACGTCGGTTCCGGCGCGCAGTGGTACGCACGATCGAAACTAGCCGGCACACGCCAACTCATCTCTCTCATTCGCGGTACCTATTCGCGGCCGATTCCGACGCCGGTTCATAACCTGCGCCCGGCTGATGAAACGTGTGGTCACTGTCATTGGTCCGAGAAGTTTCACGGCGCAAAGCTCAAGACCTTCAATCACTACGCCTACGACGAACAGAATTCTCTTCGTCAACTGCGGATGCTGATCAACGTCGGCGGCGGCAGTCCTGAGACGGGAGTTGTCGCGGGTATTCACTGGCACATGAATCTTCAGAACGAGGTCACGTTCATCGCCACTGACGAGCAGCGGCAAGTGATTCCCTGGATTCGCGTGAAGGATCGTCAGGGAAACGTGACGGAATACTACGATCGCAATCGCCCGCTCGCAGCGGACCAGATTGCGAGTGCCGACAAACGCAGGATGGACTGCGTTGATTGCCACAATCGTCCGGCCCATCGTTATCTGACGCCCGACCAGGCAGTCGATCAATCGTTTGCGACGGGCCGGCTCGATCCTTCGTTGCCCTACTTGAAGCGCGAGGCAATCGCCGCACTCAGCAAGCAATACCAGACGACGAACGAAGCCGTTAACGGAATCGGCTCGCAGTTGGACCAGTTTTACCGAACGAACTATGCGGACGTGTACGCGAACAAGAATGCGGCGGTTAAATCCGCCATCGGTGAAACGCAGCGAATCTTTCGCACCTACTCGTTTCCGGAGATGAAGACTGATTGGCAGGCGCATCCGGACAACATCGGACACTTCTACTTCACCGGCTGTTTTCGTTGTCACGACGGAGAACACGTGAGCAATACCGGAAAGGTGATCCGCAACGACTGCAACGTCTGTCACACGGTCCTTGCGGACTCAGCTAATCCCACGGCGTCGGTGAAAACACAATCGTTTCAGCATCCGGTCGATCTCGGCGGTCTGGCGGATCGGAAATGTGAGACCTGCCACAAGGCCAACGAGCCGTTCAAACATCCGGTGAATCTGGGTGATCTGTCGCAGTTTCAATGCGTCGAGTGTCACCCGCGAAAGTGAGCCACGAAGAGGCACAAGAGGCACACAAAAACTCATGACGGTTACTGCCTGGATAACGCTGGGTTTGTTGGTTGCCATGCTGGTGATGCTCGTGTGGAACAAGCTGCCGATCTGGCTGGTGTTTGTCGGCACGATCACCGTGGCCATGACGTTGCAACTCGCGTCGCCCGCCGCGTTGCTGAAGGGTTACAGCAACACCGGAGTGATCACGGTCGCGGCGCTTTATCCGGTCGCGGCGGGTATGTACGCGACGGGTGCGATCTCGTTGTTGTCGGAACGAATCATTGGGTTGCCGAAAACGATCACGATGGCCCAACTCAAAGTCTTCGTTCCTCTCTCCGCGGCGAGCGCGTTTCTCTACAACACTCCTTTAGTCGCGATGATGATTCCCGCGGTGCGCGATCTCACGCGACGCACCGGTTTACCAGGCGCAAAACTGTTCATGGGCCTTAGCTACGGCGCGCTGCTCGGCGGCTCGATCACGCTGATCGGAACAAGCGTCAATCTGATCATCGCCGGGTTGGTTTTGGACGCAGTAGCTAAGGGTGAGTTGTCGAATGCCACCAGGCCGATCGGTCTCTTCGATCCCGCCTGGATCGGTATACCCGCGACGTTTGCCGGCTTGGCGTTCATCATTTTGGTTGGTTCGCGTTTGCTCAAAGATAGAACGGGTAGCCAGGTGGGAGTTGAGAAACGAAATTATCGCAGTGAGTTTCGGATTGAAGATTCGCGGCTCAAGGGAAAGACAGTCGAACAGGCTGGTCTGGCCCAACCTGTCGGCTTTACGGTTGAGTCGCTTACGAGGAACGGCACGTCGGGGAAGCCCGCGCCAACTGTCGTACTAGAGCATGGTGACCTGCTGGCTGTTTCAGCTCCAGCGGATGTCCTTCCGGGAATATGGACCACGATCGGTTTGGTCCCGGCCTACGCCACGAAGATGTTTAGCCGCCGTCACGAGCACCAGCTCGTGGAGGTTGTTTTGTCTTCACGCTCGCCCGCAATCGGTCACAAGGTAGGAGATCTGCCGCTACCCGACAGTCCTTATCAATTAATGCTGGTAGGAGTTTCGCGTCACGGCAGGGCGCCGGCCGAACCGCTGGCCGAACTCCGACTCGAGGCTGGTGATGCGGGAGTAGTGGAAGTCGACGATGCGTTCTTTTACGAGAATCGGCGTGAAGCAGACTTCATTCTGACCAAAAGGCTCGAGGGCTTTCGCGTGCAGCGGATCGATCGCGCGGTGGTTGCGATTGCGATCACGGTTGCGATGGTGGTTCTCGCGGCCACCGGAATCACGAGCATGCTCAACGCGGCGTTGTTGGCGGCGATGGCGATGTTGCTGAGCGGATGTTTGACGATCGATCGTTTGTGGCAAAGCGTTGATTGGCAAACGATTGTTGTGCTTGGTGCGGCCGTTGGACTGGAATCGGCGATCACCGAAACCGGACTGGCTCAACAAGCAGCGAACTTGTTCGCGTCCATCGGTGGCCGCAGTCCGATGATCGCGCTGGTCGCGGTTTACGCCGGGACGGTTGTTTTAACCAACGTCATCACAAACGCCGCGGCGGCGGTGATCATGTTCTCCGTGGCGGTGTCGTTGGCGAATAGTCTGGAAGTAAGTTTCCTTCCGTTTGCAATGATCCTGATGAGCGGCGCTTCGACCGCGTTCATCAATCCCGCGGGTTTCCAAACCAATCTGATGGTCCAACAACCCGGTGGCTACATTTTTTCTGATTTCGCACGGGTCGGTATTCCGTTGACGCTGATCGTTGGCGCCGTGGTGCTGTTACTGGCGCCGATTGTTTACGGTTTTTGATTTCGAGGAGGTTGAGATGTCTACAGCAGGCCAGGCAGTTTCTGACTTAACACCGCTGAGAAGGACGCCGTTGACCAGCTTTTTGAGAAAGCCGATGAACTGGTTGTTGTTGTTCATCCCGGTCACCGTCGGGCTAGAACATTTGGCCCACGTCTCGGCGCCGGTGTTGTTTTTCATGGCGGCGGTGGCGATCGTTCCGATTGCCGCGCAGATCGTCAGTGCCACCGAACAACTCTCAACGCGCACTGGCGACGCTGTCGGCGGTTTGCTCAACGCGACGTTTGGGAATGCGCCGGAGTTGATCATCGCTTTTGTGGCATTGAAGGCGGGTCTGCTCGAGATGGTCCGGGCTTCGCTGGTGGGCGCGATACTCGCCAACCTGATGCTCGCGCTCGGCGTCGCGTTTCTGCTTGGTGGTCTTCGTTTTCACCAACAGCGTTTCAATCCGGCAGCCGCGCGGGCGTACAGCACGATGATGTTTCTGGCGGCCGTGAGTATGACCGTGCCGAGTGCTTTCAGCCGCGTGTTTGCGCCCAACGAAGTGATACGTCAGGAACGATTTCTCAATATCGGAATCGCGGTGCTGTTGTTGATCGCGTACGGACTCTACATTCTTTTTTCACTCCGAACGCACACCGCGGCATTTGCGAGCGTCGACTCCGAACATGAAGGTCATCATGACGAACAGTGGTCAGTGGCGCGCGCAGTGATCACTTTGCTCGCGGCGTCAGCCTTCGCGGCGTGGATGAGTGAGATTCTCGTCGGCGCGGCAGAGGAAACCGGTAAGGCGCTCGGGATGTCGCAACTCTTCATCGGCATTGTGTTCGTCGCGATTGTCGGCGGCGCCGCCGAAAGCGGATCGGCAATCGCGATGGCGCGTAAGAATAAGATGGATCTGTCGGTGGGGATTGCGGCGGGGAGTTGTATTCAGATCGCGTTGTTTGTCGCGCCGATACTCGTGCTCGCGAGTTATTTCGTCGCGCCGCAGCCGCTGGAACTCGCCTTCGGCCGCGCGGAGATGGGTTCGTTGTTTATCGCGGTGATCATCGGAGCTTTGGTGAGTGGTGACGGAGAAGCAAACTGGTACAAGGGCGTCCAACTAATCACTGTCTACGCGATCATCGCTATGATGTTCTACCTGATGCCGCAACTCACCGGCTAAGTAGACAGGATTCACGGAATTAACAGGATTGCCCTGTCAATACTGACAGTTATCTGCCTGGAGTGTCGCCAATAAACTGCCAGCAATTCCCGACGAAAACAGGCACGAAAGGAAGATGGCTTATGAAGCGATTGGCGATGCTGGCAACCGTAGTTCTTGTTTTCGCGACTAGTGCTTTCGCGCAGGACGATTACAAGAAATACGAGTTCTTGGCGTTTGGCGGCGGACTCGACATCAAGTTGAACAACCGCTTCGATCTGCGAGTGGTCCAAATAGATTGGAACATCATCAATCGCGGCGATCAGCAAACCGGCATCGTGCTGGCGCCAACGCCGTTTCAAACAGTTGGGACACCATTCGTCATACCGGGAACACGCCAGGACAATTTGCGCCTGGGCGTCGGGATCGTTATCCACTGAGTTGGTCTTTCAAAATGCAGGGCCTCACCCCCTGTTTCCCTGTGAGGCGATCGCGATCATTCACCGTCACAAAGATGCACAAAAGGCCCAAGTGGCTTAAACCGATCCGTGTTGGGTTTTGTATTGCGGGCGCTCGATGCCGAGTTTGCGCATCTTCGAGCGTAGTGTGCTGGGGTGAAGATTCAGCAATTCCGCGGCGCCGCCGGGACCTTCAAGTTTCCAATGAACGTTCTTGAGCGTGCGCAGTATCAGGTTGTATTCGGTCTGTTCGAGCGTTTCAGTAGCGGGCGCGGAATCTGTGACTGGAGCAACGGTTTGCTGTTGAAGGTTCAACTGCAAAGCCTGCGAGTCGAGATCGTCGATGAGCTGAAGCTTGGATCCAGCCGTGACGATCACCGCGCGCTCGATCACGTTTCGCAATTCGCGCACGTTGCCCGGCCAGGGATAGTTTCGCAGTTTCGCCATCGTCTCCAGCGGAATGGCGTCGATCGTCTTGCCTAGTTTCTGACTCAACTGCTTGACCAAATGCCTGACGAGTACGGGCACGTCTTCCTTTCGCTCTCGCAGCGGCGGTAGAGTGATCGGAAAGATGCTTAGGCGGTAATACAGATCAGAACGAAAAACGCTCTGGCGAACGGCATCCTCGAGATTGCGATTCGTGGCCGCGATTACACGAACGTCAACCTTGATCGTGTGACTGCCACCTACTCGTTCAAACTCGCCTTCTTCAAGCACTCGTAACAGTTTGGTTTGCAAGTCGAGCGGAAGCTCGCCGACTTCGTCAAGAAAAAGAGTTCCGCCGTTGGCAATCTCGAAACGTCCGATGCGTTTGGCGTCCGCGCCGGTGAAGGCTCCTTTCTCGTGACCAAACAACTCGCTTTCAATAAGCGTGCCAGGCAGCGCGGCACAGTTCACTTTGACTAACGGATGATTATGCCGGCCGCTCAGCTTATGAATCGCGTGGGCCAACAGCTCCTTGCCGGTGCCGGTCTCGCCGAAAAGTGAAACAGTGGTGTTGAGTGGCGCGACCTGTTCAGTCTGGTGCAGCACGCGCCGCAGCGCTTCGCTGTTGCCGATAATCTGACCGAAGTTACTGGCGACGCGAATCTCCTCCTGCAAGTAGACGTTTTCTTCCTGGAGTTGATTCTTTAATCGCTCGACTTCCTTGAGCGCAGTTTTTAGTAATTCCTGACTCGCGTGCAGTGCTGCTTCGCGACGTTGCAAATCAGCGCGTGCGTGCGCCTGCTCAAACTCCCACGGCAGTTGAAAAAGATAACCGGGACGTTTGACGAGACAACTCGAAGCGCCGAGCTTGAGTCCCTGCCGCGCCAGTTCCTCTTCAACTTCATTACAAACCAACACAATCGGAGTCTCTTGCGTGTCTCGCAGACTCAATTCTCGTAACACTTGAAGCGTACCTGGCTCGGCCAACTGGTAGGCCATCAGCACCACGTCGAAGCGCTCGGCACCGTCGCTCAAACGCCAGTGCAATTCGGACACCGTCGTCACGATTTCGAGATGAATATGATCGGCGTGGACCGCGAAGTGGCGGCGCGTGGTTTCGCTGTCCAACGGATTGTCTTCGAGGTAAAGAACTCTTAGCGGGTGTTCGCGGCGAGCAGCATCGGCACGGTAGTGATTGAACGCACTTTCGAGTATCACCGGCAGCTTGTCGAGATAAGCCTTACGTTTGACCACGTAGTCGTCCGCGCGAGCTTTCAATGCAGTAACGGCGGTCTCTTCGTCACCAACGCCGGTGATGATCACTACCGCGACGGGCAGCGAGTTTTCGCGAATGTGGTTGAGCAGGGAAAGACCATCGCCGTCGGGAAGGTGCATGTCGGTGAGCACCAGATCGAGCGGTTTAGAATCGATCCTTTCCAACCGCGCCAACGCTGCCGCGATGCTCGACGCGGTTTCGAGAAAAAGGTGAGGAGCGGTCTTCGCTAACGTGTGTTGCGTGAGGTCCGCATCCCGTGGATCGTCTTCAACGTAAAGAACATTCATTTCGGGATTTCCAGATAAAAAGTCGCGCCGTGGCCAGGTTCGCTTTCCGCCCACGCTCTTCCGCCCATGCGTTCCATGGCCTTGCGCACGATCGCCAAACCAATACCCGTGCCGGGATATTCCTCTGGACCATTGATTCGTTGAAAAATATCGAAGATCCGATCGTGGTGCTTCATGTCAAAGCCGATACCGTTGTCGCGCACCCACAACAAACAGCTCTCGCCGTTTTCCGTTGAACCGACTTCAATCCGTGGCTGCTCGATCTTGCCTGTGAACTTGATTGCGTTATCGAGATAATTGCGCACCGACTGAGCGAGCCCACTCATATCGGCAAGAACAACTGCACCGTTCACGTCAACTATAAAATCAATCGAACGCTGCGCCGCTTCGCGTCGCTTTTCTTCTACTAACGAATTTATGACGGGAGCTAATTCGATGGTCTCGGCCTTCAACTCGCGCCGCTCCAGTCGCGAGTAGTCCAGCAGATCGTCGATCAACTGGTTCATCTCATCGGTTGCACCCTGAATCGTTTTCAGAAAGTTTTGTACATCGCCGTTCAGTGTTTGCGCGTATTCTTCGAGCACGAGACGCGTGTAGCCGTCGATGCCACGAAGCGGCGCCTTGAGATCGTGCGCGACAGAGTAAGTGAAACTCTCCAGCTCGCGTGTCTTTGCGTTCAAGGCGTTAGTGCGCGCTTCGATACGCGTTTCCAGTTCGGCGTTGAGTTGATCGAGCGCTTCTTTAGCACGCCGTCGCCGTCGTCGTTCCAACAACAAGGCCGTGATGATGGCGGTTTCCAGAATTACCAAACCAGCTAACATCATGATTCGCAACCTGTATTGCTCCCAAAGAGTAAACTCTTTGAAAAGAACAACACTGCCTTTGGGCAGGCTGCTCTCACTAACTCCCCAGCGTTTCAACTCGCGCCAATCGAACATCGGAACTGACGAGGCGCTGTCTACAGGAATGTCCTGCGCACGCGCGCCGTGGAAGATTCGGCGTACGATTTCCGCGGCTTCGAGGCCGTTGCGTTCGGAATCCTGCACGTAGCCGCCGACGAGGCCGTTGCCAACGTTTCTACTTCCCATTCCATAGATCGGCACCGACGCGTTTTGTCTGATGTGCTCGAGGATTTGAAAAGTTTGGAGCGCTTTTTCCGATTCAACGGCGGAGCGTTGCCAGGCGTAAAGAATGAGCGATCGTTGCGGCAACTCTTTTACGCGTTGCAGTAATTCTGTTACCGGAAGGTCCGTGAGATACGTTAGGCGAAACTTATTTTCGTAACCGGCAAGTTCTTCCCGAGCGATTGTTTCGAATCTCTTGTCGCGCTCCGGCGTGCCGCTAATCACAAACACTTCCTCGGTCTCGGGATGTAGTTTGAGCGCAAGGTCCAAAGTTTTTCGATGTGTGTTGGCACGGATGATTCCGGTGAGTCCGGGACCAGCGGCGAGCACTTCCGGCGCTGGCCGCTTGACAGCAACGAAAACTATCGGACTATTCGGAAAGAGAGCGGAGCGATAACGCATGAGAAAATCGAGTGCGCGATCCGGGGTCGCGACTACCACGTCGATCTTTTGCTTTGCATACTTCTCGCGCAGGTAATCGCGCAGTAACTCTTCCTGATGTTCGCCGGGAAAGCGAGTGGTGTCCAGGTATTCACTAAAGAGTTCCCACTGATTCGTGGGCTCTGAGCGCATGCCCGCTTGAAAGCCCTGATCGAAACTAATATTGCCGGGGAAATCCTTGGTGTCCCAGTAGAGTACCAACACCTTCTTGGTCTCGACAGAATCCTGGCCCTTCACGACGGCCGTCAGGCTCAGCACAAGCAGAGACACAACGACTAACCCGCTGATCTGTAACAGGCGCCTGAGAGTTCGCCTGGACCATCCCCAGTTCATTTTAGAACCCAACTTTCAGTGCAAACTGAATCTGGCGCGACGAACCGCTCTCTCCCGTCGGAAAACGCGTGCTGGTTATTCGCCCGAATAGAGGAGAGCCGACCGTGTTGCCAGGCCTGCCAAAGTTAGCGTGATTGAAAACGTCAAAGACTTCGGCTCTAAACTGAAGCCGCAGGTCTTCGCCTATCGTCGTGTTCTTTATTAGCGAAACGTCGGCGTTGTTGAAACTCGGACCAACGATCACGTTTCGGCCAAGGTTTCCGAACCGCGGCACTGCTGCAAACGCCGACGTATCGAACCACCCGTCTACTTCACCAAACACCGTTACCGGACCGTCCACGTCGGGACGAAGCGTGTTTGAAACGCCGTTGACCGTGCTGTTTGTTGTGACGACGTTGACCGGATTGCCGCTTTGCGATTGCACGATCACTGCCAGTTGCCAACCTGAGACCAATTTATTTTTGTGAAAGGGTAGTTCGCAGATCGAGCTGAATACGAAGCGATGACGGGCATCGAAATCGGAAACCCCGCGTTCGCCCGGTAAGTTGTAACTATTCTGAATGAGGATTCCGCCGGTGCTGAACGACGTGTAATCGATCGATTTGGACCACGTATACGACGCGTCAAACTGCCAGCCTTTGAACAAGCGACGCGTCGCAGTCAACAAAAGCGCGTTGTAACTCGAATTGCCTGAGCTTCCGACTTCCGTGATATTGCCCAGCGCGGCGCCCGGCAAGATCGAGCTCGTTCCGGAAAGAGCAGGGAACGGGCGCGCGCCGTTTATCGGTTGATTGATATTGCGTCGCGTGATCAGGTTCGTTCCTTTGGAGCCGAGATAGCCAAGCATCACGGCGGTGTTGAAGAACTGCCGCTGCACGTTGAGATTCCACGACTGCGTGTAGGCATTGTCGAACTCATGATCTATAGACGGCGGCGCGAGACCGGCCGGACCGGCTACATCGATGGCGTTGTCGAGATGAATTGCGCCGCTGAAGGCTAAGGGGATCGCGAGTGGCGGATTTCCGGCTAAAGGCGTGACGATGCTTGTCATCGGTTGGTCCACGTACACGCCGTAAGCGCCGCGCACGACTGTCTCATCACCGGCAAAGGGCCGCCAGGCGAATCCGACCCGCGGTTGAAAGTTCTGATTGTTTTCCTTGTAGACCTTGTCGATATCCGTTCCGACACGAAGTAATGAATTTGTGTCGGGGTTGAAGATGATGAAGCGGTCGTAGCGTTCGCTGGGAGTCATGTTCCAGTCGTAACGCACGCCGAGTTCGAGATTCAGACGCGCACTCACGCGATAACTATCCTGAGCGAAGAATCCGAGCGCGCCTTGCGCGATGCTGCTCGACTGATTACCGAGCGTGACGGAAAAAGAGTTTGCCGTGCCCGCAACAAACGCGAGGATGCTGGGAAAGTTGAACGAGCCGGTTCCTTGCCGGAAGTTGTTATTGAGAAACTGGCGGTACTCGCCGCCCAGCTTCAATGAATGCCGGCCCACGAGCCAGTTCAATGTATCCGCTGCGACAAATGTGGTGTCACCACGTCCCGAAGGTTGATTGGCTGGTCCACCCAGGTTGAGACTACCGCCCGCGATACTGATTTGCGGCAAGCCGATCGGTTGGTCGATGCCGTTCTTGATACCGAAATCAGCGGGGTTGAGTTGGGCCAACGGCGTGCTGGTTGAGGAAAAGCGATTGAAACCGAGTCGCAACTCGTTGACCATCGACTGGCTGAACGTGTGCGTTTCGTTGAAGGTGAAGATTTGCCGCAACGCTCGCGCGATGTGGCCGAATCCGGGAATTGTGTTCCCAAACCGATTCGGCTCACTCAACTCGGAAGTCTGAATCGCGTAATAGCCGTGCACGCGATCTCTTTCGCTCAGGTTGTAATTGACGTCCGCGGTCCACTGATCGAGATTGACCGGCGCGCTGGCCGAACTGACGAACCGTGAGGTCCCGGACGAGTCGACAAAATTCGCGCGTGGAATGAGTGCGATCAATTTCGTGACTACCGGATCGGTTACCAGCGCGCGTTGTGAATCGCTGAGGACGACGCTGTTGAGATCGAGTCCCTGGCGTTGGCGCAGACCCTCATACGAGACAAAGAAAAAGATTTTGTCACGCAGGATTGGACCACCGATGTTCGCTCCAAACTGGTTACGTTTGAAAGGCGCCGGTTCGCCGGAGGTTAATTCAAAGAAGTTGCGCGCGTCGAGTGCGTCGTTACGGAAGAATTCAAACAATTCACCGTGGAAGTCGTTGGCGCCGGAACGCGTCGCGATGTTTACGACCGCGCCGGAACTCTCACCGTATTCCGCGCTGAACGTCGAGTTTTCAGCCTTGAACTCCTGAATGGTGTTGATCGACGGTTGGAAACTGATCGAGCTGAACGTGAGGTTGTTCAGAGTTATGCCGTTGATCTGGTAGTTGATCGTTTCTTCACGATTGCCGGCGGTGTTGATGGCCAGCGAACCGAGGCCACGCATCGGAGCGGCGGAGAAAGCACCTTGCGGCGGCGTTACCGAAGCGGGCACGAGTAATGCGAGATCGAGGAAGTACCGGCCGTTGAGCGGAATGTTCTGCACCGTGCTCCGATCGATCACGTGGCCCATGGCAATTGAGCGATCGATAGCATCGTTGGTGGAAACGATCAGGACTTGCTCTGAGATGTCGCCGGGTTCGAGTTGAAAGTCCTGCGTGACACGCTGGGCGACTTCGATCGTCAGTTTCTCGACGATCTGTTTCTTGAAACCAGCCGCACTGGCGGCAACCACATAGTCGCCGACCGGCAAGGCCACTAGTGAGTAGCTGCCGTTGATGTCGGATGTTGTTTCACGCTCAACTCCGATTGCGGGATTGCTTGCAGTAATCTTCACGCCGGGCACAACAGCACCGTGTGGATCGACTACGAGTCCTTCGATTGAAGCTGTTGATTGAGCGCGAGTTGGAGCGGCGGCTCCGGCGAGCACAGTTATAGCGAGCGCGAAGACAAAGCCAGTGGATCGGGGCAAACACCAGCGCATAGGGGAGAAACTTTCGCGAGGGCCGTTATAAAACGCCAGTTAGTCTGCGAACGTTGCTGCAACAATAGTTAAAGGGGTTATGCCGGTCGTGATCCGAGATCACAGCCGGGCAATTTCAAATCAGGGGCTAACGCGGACGATTCGGGGGAGGTCCGAGCAATAGGAAAATCCAGTCCGCGCATTATAGAGACAAACTACGGGCGCTCGTATCCGTAATTCTACGGAGTAGGGGCCAACAAGTTTCGCTTGAGTACAACCGCCGTCAGATCGTCGTTCTGTTCCGTGCCTTTAGAAAAATCCCTGACTGCGGCATAAAGCCGCGTAATGACCTCTTCCGCGGTACAGTCGCGTGCCTGGCTAATCGTGTCCTTCAGCCTTTCCAGTCCAAACTCTTCGGTTTCGGGATTTTGCCATTCATAAAATCCATCGGTAACCAGAACGATCATGTCGCCGGCGCTTAAAGATCTGACGCTCGAGTCGTCGTAGTTCATGCCGTCGATCATTCCGAGTGGAATTCCCTGAGCGTCAAAGTTTTCCAATTTGTTCGTTGCGCGGCGGTAGCAAAGGATCGGACCATGACCGGCCGAAAGCACTTTCACTTCGCCGTTGTTCGGATCGAGAAAGACGACGGCGAAGGTGACGAAGCGATCGTCGGCGAGGTCATTCGCCAGCAAACTGTTGAGCCGTCCGAGAACCCCGTCGTGTCCATTAGTTAAGAAGGTGGCGCGCGCGTAAGCACGGCAGAGCGTGCTCACGAGTGCCGGGCCGATCCCGTGGCCAGTGGCGTCGCCAACGCTGATCGCGACCTGACCGTTGGGTAAAAGTTGCCAATCGAAATAGTCGCCGCCGGTTTGATTTGCGGGCCGGTTCCAGCCGGCAATATCGAAGTGGTCCAACTTAGGCGAACTTGTCGGCAGCAGATCTGTCTGAATCGAACGCGCGATATCTATGTCGTGGTTGATGCGGTCCAACTCGTTTTGCAGTTTGACTTCGCGCAATGCTGCTTTGACGTATCCGCGAACCTGACGCGCGACGAGAGCAGCAATCACACCTGCCGCAAAGATGAGCACGGCGTAAACGATGTAGACCGGGAAGGGAAACACTTCACCGGCGGCAGATGGATCAACTCTGAGTTGAACAAGAAACGAAACGAAGAGATAGCCCAGCGCTGAGAGGAGACCTGTCAGGAACGTAAGACTCGGACGTAGCCGCAGTGTCGAAAGAGTTATGAACAAGAAGTAAACAGCAATCGCCGGAGCCACCAACACCTGGTAAGGCGTCATCCATTGAGCGAGCAGCAGCACTAAAAGCGCGACCGTAGGAAGTTGGCTCTCGATCAGAACATTGAAAACCCAAAGCTCCGGCAATACACCCGTATCATCGCGAAGCGCGCTCCTGACCGCGCGCAGCATCACAAGCTCATGCGCAATCACGAGCGCAAGAACTACAGCCTGACCACCGAGAAGCAGATAGCTTTGCGTCGCGATTCCGCGAATGACGATGAAGATCAGAATCGCGCCCAGCACGCAGAGCAGTGCAACGATCCGGTATGACTCACTTTTGAGTGAAGCTCTTTCGAATGCTCTCGAACGCAGCAGGTCGTGTTCGTTTTGTGCGCTTTCTCGCGGCATGGCGAATCAGGTTTGTTTACTGCCAGCCGCCGCCGAGTGCGCGATACAGTTGCACGACCGACAACAGCTCGTCGCGCCGCGCCTGCGCGAGGCTTCGTTCAGCTTCAAACAGTTCCCGGTCAGCGTCGAGCGCATCAAGTAACGTGGCCACGCCGCCGGTGTAACGTAGGTAGGAAAGACGAGAACGATCCCGCAGTGTCTCGACGAGCAACTCGCGTTGCGTGCGAACCTCTCTGATCTTCTGATACGCAATCAACGCATCCGACACGTCGCGAAACGCAGCCTGAATAGTCCTTTGATAATCGATGAGGAAAAAATCACGCTGCGCCTGAGTGAAACGCACGTTCGACTTTATCCGGCCGCCCGTGAAGATCGGCTGTGTTACTGATCCCGCAAGTGTCCAAACGTTTCTACTGGCGCTGAAGAGACTCGTCAGTTGACCACTCTCGTAACC
>DATEHX010000127.1:0-8240 GCA_035279345.1 Pyrinomonadaceae bacterium
CGAGACTTCGGCGCGTGGCCAAATGTTTACGCGATCGTTTTGCACCCGTGGACCCAACCACGTTTCAAGCTTCAGCCGTCCCTCCGCCCACATGCGGTGTGCGATTTGATCTTTCTCCGGTTGCGACAAGTTGCGAAACCAGTTTGGATTCTCAACCATCTTGTCGACGAGGGCGTTCACCCACGACCAATCTGCATCTTCAAACTTCGGACTCTCGTGTCGATGTGCGACATGGACGGCAGCCGCACCCGCTTCGACAAGCAGTGCTGCCCACTCAAACGCGCTCTGACGTCCGCCGACGATGAGATATCGCCGGCCGGCGCTGTTGCTGAAGTCGGTGAACTCGCACGTGTGCACAAAACGACCCGCGGGCAAGCGCTTCTTTAGATCGTCAGGGATGTTGGTGAAGTGTTTGAAGCCCGGGGCAAGTGCGACGCGTCGTGCGTGAATCGTTTCGTCGTCGACAGTTGTAGCGACGAACCCGTGTGAGGAGTGATCCAGTTGCCGGATGTAAACAGGCAGCGGGTGAATGTTCTTTTGTTGTCGGAACCAGTCGACGTAAGAAAGATAGAAGTCGAGCGAGAGCGGCTCAACGTCGCGATTCGTCTTGCCTTGCGTCTCAAGAAACTTCTCGATCGTGTCTTTGTTTTGTGGATCGAGATGCCAGTCGCAAGCGGAGCGGAGGTACATGCCTTTCGGCATGTGCTTGCGCCAGAACTCCATCGGCTTCCCGACTATCAAATGTTCGATACCGGCGTGAGCCGCTTGGGCGGCTATTGCCAACCCAAACGGCCCCGCGCCGATAATCAACAGATCAGTTTCCCGATTCAACCTTTTGTTCACGCCCGCGTCAGTATAGACGCGTGGGACCGAAGGTTGAAATTCAAAGGTCTCGAACGCTGTTCACACCCTTCGTACCGCGTGGTTTTGCACGCGCGTTTTGCTTGTCGTTGTCGACGATGGTGACCACGGCTGTTTTCGGGCTACCCAGGCTCGCGCTCGTCGCGTCACTCAAAGCAAGGTTGAAGGTTTCATTTGCTTCGGCTACGTCGTCGTCCGTTATCGTCACCGTGAAACGCTTCGACGTTTCGCCGGGTCCGAAAGTAAGCGAACCATTGGGACCGCCGTAATCAGTGCCGTACTTTGCGCTGCCATTAGTACCTGAATAACGAACAGTCGAACTGAGTGTGACTTTGCCGGTGCGGGTGACGGTGATCGTAACCGCGCCTGCGTTTTCATTGACGCTGTAGGACGAAGCGCTGAATTGAATGAACGTGCTCGGCGTGGGCGTGGGCGTCGGAGTCGCCGTTGGAGTGGGTGTGGGAGTCGGTGTTGGTGTAGGAGTCGGAGTTGGTGTTGGCGTCGGCGTCGGGGTTGAGCTCGGCGAGTTCTGCGCGGCTTGCAGTGCATCGATGTCGGCGCCGATGTCTTTCCCGTCAGTACCCGCATTCTTGAAAGGACTGCTCGACGTCAAACGATAATTCCTGTTTGCCACGTCAGTGAACCCAACCTGAGACGTGACCAGAAAACTGTTTCCCGACGGGTACATGTAACTCGCGCGTCCCGCGGCGTTGTTCTTCGTATAAACATAGGACGAAAAATAACCCGCGAGAGCCGGAGCGCCTTCGCCGATGTTGCCGCCAAAGACACCGTAACCACCTTCGGAAAACAGGTTATCGCGGATGACGAGGCCGGTGCCTTTGGGCGTACCAAGTCCGGCGTCCATCGTGATGATGTTGCGGCCTTTGAACACCGTGTTGTGTATTATCTGCACGTTGTTTGGACCGTTCAGCAGCACGATCGCGTCGAAGTTTCCGATCTTGTCAAACACATTGTTTGAGATCGTGATGTTGCTGGTGATCGCGCCTCTGCTTTCGGCGTCGGTCCGAAGGATGGTCACTCCTCCGCCCGTGTTTGTTACCGTGTTGTTAGTGAACGTAACGTTTTCAACAACCGACCACGGTGCATTGCCACCTTGGTTCCGCGCGGTAAAGACAATGGGGATCCCCGCCTGTCCATCCACCCAGTTGTTCTGAAAAAGATTGCCGTTGATGGTTACGCGGCGAGCGTTCTTCAGCTCCAAGAGGTTCTTGATCGCCCAGTGGCGTCCGAGATACGAAGGGTCGCCAACCTTCCACGTGAGCGGTTTGAAAAAGTGATTGCCGCGAATCTCGATATCGGAAGGCACGAGATTTGGAATCTTCGGGTCGGCGCCGCCGAACAGGATGTTTTCGGCTGCCGCTTCGATGTAGTTGTTGACGATGTGATACGGGCCGGGGCCGTTCCAACCGCAAATCGCCTGCGTGTCGGTGGCAACGGCGTGTATCTCGGAGATGTACGAGTTGATGATCGTTGTTTCCGCGGTGTTCAGACTAATACCACGTTGAACTTCCTGTGTCTGAAAGCCGTGAACCCATACACGATCGAGTATGAAGTGATGTGGAACACTCGAGAGAGTGGTTTGGTCGCCGCTTCCGAGTCTGACGAGATCGTAAACGAAGTCGGTAGCCGCAACCGTGGAGATGTCCAAGCCGATCAGTTTGTAGTGATGAGCGCCGCTGCTGGTTCTGAGTATCGGCTCGGCGACGGCGTTTGAACGCAGTTTTGCCAGCAGACTGCTTTGCGACGGCGAAACGCGTCCAGTGATTTCCGACGCTCTCGAAGATTGAATCGTTATGTACGACTCACCGGGTTTAGCGGTGAGCTTGAAAGGTCCACGGTAAGTAGCACCGGCTGTCAAAACGATCGTGTCGCCCGGTGCCGCGCTGTCGATCGCGGCTTGTAGATCACCGCCCGCGGGTACAACAAGAGTTGATCCGAAAGTGGTAGCCGCGAAGATCAACAACAGTGAAATGGTTGAAAAGGCAATGGTTAGTTGGGGAGAAACGCAATGACGAACTGCCGCACACAGTTGGGAGATATTCACTTTTTGCTCCATTCAAAAAGTACAAGGGATGTTAGATCAGGTCGTTCAAACGAATTGCCGGGGTATGTAGTGGTAACGCTTAGGCAGCGGACACACTAACGCATTGAGGAGTTGGTGAGGGTTGTGACCTGATTGCAATATTCTTGTAGCGTGAGGTAAGTAGATGCTGCCCAACAGATCACAGGCGAACTTGTTTCTGCTACTTCTAACTGCCTCGTGCGTCGCGCTATCACTTGCGTGTGACGCGAGAAGAGAAGCTCTGCTTGTTTCAGGAGGGAATCCGCCATCGTTTCAAATTAAAAGAAGTCCCCTGTCCCACGTTAAGATCTTTCCAATCTTCATCGTGTCTGAACTGCATCCCGACAATGAGAAGGTCGGACCCCTACAAGAAGATCATTCCAAGAACAAGATTGTGTGGAAGCTTGCTGTTGATCATGGAGAGGCTGAGTTGAGTGAGAAACTGGAGAGGATTGAGTACGGCAAAGTTCCGGCCGGATATCATCAGGAAACCCCTGCGCAAGGCGCCCCCGAGCAGCTTCGCGAGGATCAGATGTACGAGGCATACGGCGCCCTGAGCCTGATGAGCAACGCGATAGTTCGGTTTACGATCGTGGACGGGAAAGTCACGTCTCATCCGGTGCCATAAGAATTCATTTGTGCTTCTTGTGTCTGTTGTGGCAAGCCACCGAGGCAGACTTCAGCGGATCACGTAGAATGCGGTTTGTCGCGGACGAAACCACTTCATTCCGTCTTTTGTCAGATAAGCATCGTCTTCCATCATGATGGTGACTTTCTGTCCGCCCCACTCAGCGACCGGTGTACTGGTGTTCAGTTCGATCGACGTGTAGGAGCCTTCGCGAAATGGAGGTTCCTGCGGCGCTCCGGTGATGGGACGGCGAAAATCAACGCTGGCGCCGAGTGCGTGTCCCTGGTTACCGACTGAATGCGAATAGATCATCGCTTCGATGCCTTGCGTCTTCATGTCTGCCATCGTCGCATCGTAGACCGCGAAACCCTGTGCGCCGGTTTTGATGTGAGTGAAGAGCGCGTCTTGAAGCCGGTTGGTGTTTGTCAGTGCTTTTTTGAGTCCTTCTGGAACGTCCTTCTCGCCTTCGCGTAACACGTAAGCCATTTTTTGCCAGTCAGTGCTCAGACCCAGGTAGTTCAAGCCGCAGTCGATGTGAATCACATCGCCTCGCTGGATCACGGTCGACTCTTCAGCGACACTCAGAAATTGTTGCGTCTTGCCGGTGTCCTGATTGTGTCGCTGGACTCGCAAGTCAGGTTGGAACCAAACACCGAGGCCGAGATTGTTTACCTGTTGTAACCACCACCAGCGAACGTCACCGACGGTCGTCTTACCTGGAGTGATCACTTCGTTTGAGAAAGCGCGCTGAGTCAACACGTCCGTGAGCGCAACGGCGGTGCGGTAATGTTCGAGTTCTTCCGGCAAGCGCGTGTCCATGTACTCGACGATCAACGGAGCCGCGGAGACGAAACGCGATGTGTAATCAGCTCCGAGAGATTCCGCCAGAAACTTGTAGGCGTCGTGCGTGAGACCGTTGGTAGCACCGCGAGTGCCGCCGATGTTCAGCGCGATTGTTTTTGGTTTTCGTTCATCGACGATGCGCTGGAGGGTGGCGGCGATGTCGCGTCCGGGAGGATTCATGATTTCGAAGAAGTATCTGAGGTGCTCTTCCGGATAACGAACGAGCGCGATGCGATCGAGCTTGTCGCCGCCGCGATCGGCGAAGATGAAAAAGTCGCGCCGTCCGACGTAGGGGAGTGGCGGTGCGATGTATTCAGTGACGGGATCGGCATGAAACTCCTCGTTGACGACGATCCACATCTCGATCTTCTGTTGGCGCATCATCGGCAGCAGCATCGTGTCGAGACGTTTCTTCAGCCAGCTTTCGCGCACCGTCTGTTGTTCGCGCACGGTCAGTAGTTTCGGCAGTGGTTCGGAAGTCTTTTTTGTTTGTGAATAGATCGATGAAGGCGGTGTGGAGATCAAAAGTATGCTAAAAACAGCGTATAACCTTAACTTCTTCAATGGGACTTTCCTCTAACTGAACAGTGTTGAGATTCAGCTTACAATGCTAGACCCGTCGCTTCCACTCCCGCTCATGACGTGCGGCGTGTAACACGGCAGCGACTACGATTATTCTCTCCGCGTCAAGTACTTCATAAATCACTCGGTACGGAAAACTTTTCGGATAACGCCAGCGAATGTTCTTGTGTGGATGTAGCCGGCAGTGAAGGAATGGGTTTGTCGTGAGTTCGTCCAGAACGCTCAATACTTCTTCGGCGAACTTATCACCCAGACCCGCGCTACGGCTGTCATACCACGCGGCAATCTCGATAATGTCGTTTTCTGCTTCAGGTCGTGAGAAAACCTGCCAACTCATCGCTTCGTTCGCGCTCTGAGACGTTCTTTTAATGTTTCCAAAGGCAAAGAGGATGTAGGATCTAACGTGTGTGCTGCCAGGCGTGTTTCAATCAGATCCTCGTCAGCGTATGACAGTAGAGGCTCGTCCAACTCCATCACTCGCCGAATAAGGATTTGACGCTCTTCGAAAGTAAACTCCGGCAACGCTTCAAGAACTTGAGACAAACTCATGTTGAGAGTTTAGCCGTAGAACACGTTCTTTTCAATATATACGCCGTGTATTGCCTCTCCCACAAATAACCATTGACGGAGAAGTCGGCGGAGCGATACTATATCGCGCGTCGATATAGTATCACTGAGCAGGTAATTCCATGGCGAAGCGGAATCCTGAAGACTTTCTGCCGTTAACGCCGGCGACGTTTCACATTCTTTTGGCCCTCGCGGATCGTGAGCGTCACGGGTACGACATCATGCGTGAAGTTGATGAGCGGACGGAGGGAAAGGTCCGGCTCGGTCCTGGTACCTTGTACGGATCTATCAAACGGTTGCTTAGCGACGGCCTGGTGCAGGAATTGGATGAAAGACCTGATCCGGAGCTTGATGATGAGCGGCGACGCTATTACCGGTTAACGGATTTTGGCTTCACCGTGGCCACGGCCGAAGCAGAGCGACTAGCGCAACTGGTCAAGGCTGCGAAAAGCAAGAAACTGCTTTCGGCCCGGAGTTGATTTAGGTAATTACGATCGATGAAGACTGTAGAGCTCTCGTCCCGTGTCTATAAACTGTTGTTGATCGCTTATCCGGCTGCATTTCGACGCGAATATGGTCACCAGATGCAGCAAGTCTTTCGCGATCGTTATCGTGATGAGGCGCGACGACATAGTTACCTGGCTGTTGCCGGTTACTGGATGAGGACGGTGTTGGACCTCGCGTTGACGGCAGCGAGGGAGCACAGCGAAAACTTTAGAAAGGACCAAAACATCATGCGCCGCGACATAGTCTCACTAGCAGGTTGCACAGCGATCATTTTGATCGCGTTCACTCTACTCAACTACGGCAGGACTCACGAGGTTTCATCTATTCTCGTCTTTGGCCGAATGCTCGACGCTATTGTGACGGCGGGCATCGTTGGCAATCTCATCGTTTTTCTGCTCGTTAAGACGACTAAACGTGATTCATTCCAGATCGCTTTGTGGTCGTTCCTCGCCGTGCATGCGGTGCTGGCGATAATCATCGCCATCATCGGTCCGCGGGTCGAGGCGCAGTTTAGATTTGGTCCTATCCTGCTCGCTTACGTTCTGAGTTTCCTGTTTTGGGTAGGATTACACTGGGCTTGGCAACTCTCTAAACGTCAACTCGCAAAATCTGACGTTTAATGCCGAGCGCCTCTTAAACGATCCTCGGCGAGCTGGTCGGCGGCTTTGTTTGTGGTGAGGTCCTGAGCTTGGGCGCTTTCGAAAATTCGCAGGGTGGTGTCGTAGATTTCGTCGATTTTTCTTAGCGCGTCTTCGGCTTTCCAGCCGAGAAGCTCGATCGTGCCGTTCAGAATGCCGCCGGCATTGGCGACGTAGTCGGGGGCGTAGAGGATGCTTCTTTCGCGAAGCATTGCGCCGTGGCGTTCTTCGAGGAGTTGGTTGTTGGCCGCGCCCGCGACGATTTGGACCTTCAGTTCGGGAATTGTCTTGTCGTTGATAATGCCACCGAGAGCGCAGGGAGCAAATACGTCCGCCTGCACGCTGAAGATCTCACTCGGTTGAACTGTCTCTGCGCCAAATTCTTCAACAACACGCGACAAGTTGTGCTCGTCAACATCACTGACGATGAGTTTCGCTCCCGCCTCGTGCAATAACTTCGCCAGGTTGTAGCCAACGTGTCCGACGCCCTGGACCGCGACTGTTACGCCGGAAAGATCGCGGTTGTCCCAGCGAAACTTCGCTGATGCCTCGATCGCCCGAAACACTCCACGCGCGGTAAACGGCGATGGATCGCCCGAGCGGCCGGGAAGCCCCCCAACATACTGTGTCTCAGTGCGGACAATCTCCATGTCCGCCGGGCTGGTCCCCACATCCTCCGCCGTGATGTAGCGTCCCTTCAACGTATCAACGAAACGTCCATGCACGTGCAGCAACGCTTCGCGATTCGGCGTTTTATTGTCGCCAATGATGATCGACTTACCGCCTCCGAGTGGCAGCCCGGCCAGCGCGTTCTTGTAAGTCATGCCGTGAGACAGGCGCAGCGCGTCGGTGAGCGCTTCTGCTTCGCTGTCATAATTCCAGAAGCGCGTGCCGCCAACGGCTGGACCAAGTGTGGTGTTATGGATGGCTATAATGCCGTGGTAACCAGTTGCGGCATCTCGCCCGACCAGGACAGTCTCGTGATCGGTGTTCGGGGTTTTCTTTGTGATTTCCATAATCCGGATGTTTTGGGTGCAACACTCTTACGTTTACTGTATCAGAGTTGTTGCACCCAACTCGACCGGACCAAGGGCTACTGCGTCGCCTTTTTGCGTTGGAGCACGTTACACGCTTCGATAGCCGTGCTTGGATCGATCGCGACGTTTCCTTCGTCGATGTGCTTAATAATGCCTTCTTTATCGATCACAAAGGTAGCGCGGTTGCCAAACCCCTGCTCTTCGTTGAAGACGCCGTAATCTTTGACAACTGTGCGTTTGAAATCGCTGAGGAGTGGGAACGTGATGCCGATTTGTTTGGCGAATTCGCGGTTGGCGGGAACACTGTCTACACTCAGTCCGAAAACCTGAGTCTCGGTTGATTCGAGTTTGGCGATATCAGCCTGATATGCCTTTAACTCCTTCGTTCAACCACCTGTGAACGCGAGTACATAAATCGCGAGTACGACGTTTTTCTTGCCCTTGAAATCGCTAAGCTTGTAAGTCTTGCCGTCGGTGGCGCGCAGCGTAAAATC
>DATEHX010000128.1:0-20902 GCA_035279345.1 Pyrinomonadaceae bacterium
CAGGGGCCAAGCCCATTGCCTCACCACCCAACCGGCGGGGCGGAGCCCCGCCTCACATCCGGCGGCGAAGCCGTTAAGCACTTTTCGGGCAAAGCTAGTTCAAGCCTGTTCTGAGTTCAACCTTTAGGTTGCTCTTAACAGCGGCAGGCTGAAGCTTGAACTCAAAACGCCGGCAAATGTTTTATGTTTACTAAGAATCGCGGGGAAGAGTTTCACGCAAACAGCGAAACGAAGTTACCGGGAAGGCTCGCGACGTACGCGAGAACCTGCACCGGCTCTTGCCAGCCAAGCGCATAACAGCCTGTTGCTGCGTGTACGACCATCAGCGCAGCATAGACAGCGAGTGCGGCGGTAAGTCCGCGTCTGGCGAGCGGCAAATGCGAGCAACGGTAAAGTACGAAAGCAGCGAAGCCGCCAATAGCGAGTTTGAAAACGAGAAACGACAGTTCGCTATGATCGAGCAGGCCGGCCATGAGCGCGTTGCCTTCGGTGGCGACGTTGAGGCGCACCCAAAGAATTGTTAGTTGGGCGTCGAGCCAGTTGAGACCGAAGAGGAGCAAGCTTTTTGTAAGTGTACCCACGTGTTCCCCTGTTCAAACTTTGTTTAAACTCGTTCCCTATTTACGTCAGAACCCTCAAGCTTTGCGCTTGAGGGTCCATGACGCCACGGGAGGAACGAGACTCGTTCTTATGCTTTATTTAGACGGCGAATTATAACTCAATTCCGAAAAGAGATGAGTGTTTCAATTGGTGAGGCATTGCGACGCGCGTCGCAGGAATTAGACGAGGCTGGCGTCGCGGAAGCGCGGCGTGAAGCGAGCGCGCTGTTGTCGCACGTGATTGCAAAAGACCGGACGTTTCTCATCAGTCACGCGGAAGACAAGCTTGACGAAGATGAATTGAAACGTTTTGCAAATGCGATCGAGCGTCGTGCCGCGGGTGAGCCGGCGCAATACATCACGGGAACGCAGGATTTTTTCGGACGCGCGTTTCGCGTAACCCCTGACGTGTTGATTCCGCGTCCGGAAACTGAGTTGTTGGTTGAGGCGGCGTTGGAAGTGATGAAAGCCGATGCGGTGATTTGCGACGTCGGAACCGGTTCGGGCTGCATCGCGATCACGTTGCTGTGCGAACGTAGTGATGCACGTGCTGTGGCGATCGATATTTCAGACGCCGCGCTAAACGTTGCGCGGCAAAACGCCCGCGAACACTCCGTTCAAGAGCGGATCGATTTTGTACTATCAGATTGTTTTTCGGCTTTAAGTGAAAATATTTCTGAGTTTGGTTTGATTGTTTCTAACCCCCCTTACGTCTCTGCCAGCGCGCTTCCCGGCTTACAGCGCGAAGTTCGCGATCACGAACCGCTAGTCGCATTGTCACCCGGCGGCGACGGCCTGAGCATTATTTGTAGCCTACTCAACGACTCGCCGCGTTTCCTTCGCGAAAGCGGCCACCTCCTCATGGAGATCGGTTTCGATCAAGGCGAAACGATCCAACAGCTCATCGACCCAAACGTCTGGACTCTCAAGGAAATTCGCCCGGACTTACAAGGCATTCCGCGAATCGTCATCCTTCAAAAGCACTGAATTTCCTGCCACAACGCCCAACCTTGCGGTGTTTACGATTCAGAACCGCGAACTGACAAACAAACAGGAACCCCCAGACGATTGAAGGAGACCGACGTTATGTTGAGGTTTGTAGGACGTAGTGTGCTCGTTGCAGCACTCGTGGCCACTGCCGGCATCACCGGCTTGGCCCAAAAGACCGATAAGATCAAAGCCAAAGATGGTTCGCTAGCGTGCCGTGATAGTTGGTACAACGATCGGCTCGTCGGCAACTGTGAAATTCGCGAACAGACACTCGCGCTGAGTGGCGGCACGATCGCGATCGACGGCAAGCAAAACGGTGGCGTTTCGGTGAAGGGTTGGGACCAGGGCCAGGTGCTGGTGCGTGCACGCGTGCAGACCGGCGCGCCGACCGCAGCCGAAGCGGAGTCCCTGGCGAAGGAAATCAGAATCGAAACCAGTGGCGCGAAGATTTATGCCAGCGGTCCCGAGAACCGGCAAAATTACCACTGGGACGTGAGTTATGAAGTTTTTGTCCCGCGCCGCGCGGATCTTTCGATCGAAACTCACAACGGCGGCATCGCCATTAACGAAGTAAACGGCCGTATTGATTTCAGTGCAACAAACGGTGGCGTTGTGCTCCGGCGCGTTGGTGGAACCGTCAAGGGTTCGACCACGAATGGCGGATTGGTTATCGAGCTCACCGGCGACCGCTGGGACGGCGAAACCCTCGACGTCAGCACCACAAACGGCGGTGTTGTGATGTCGATTCCGGAAAACTATTCGGCGCACCTGCAAACCGGAACGGTCAACGGCAGCGTCAGCATCGATTTTCCGGTCGCCATGGAGGGACGGCGTAAGGAACTCGCGGTGAATCTCGGTTCCGGCGGCGCCACGGTCAAAGCGATGACAACCAACGGCGGCATACGAATCCAAAAGGCTTCTGGAAATCAGTAAAAGTTAACAAGGAAGAGAGCGGTGAACTGGTGCGACGGGGCGCAATTCCTGTCGCACCTTTTGTTTTGCGCCACAAAGAGGCACAAGAGGCATACTTTCTTACTTTTTTGCCTCTTGTGCCTTTCGGTGGCTTCATTTACTCTGTCGGGAATCGTGGACAAGTTTCGTATCGTCGGGGGCCAACCTCTTCAAGGCCGAGTCTCGATTAGTGGCGCCAAGAATTCTGCCTTGCCATGTATGGCGGCGGCGTTGCTGACGCCGGAGACCGTCACGCTGCACAACATCCCATACGTGCGCGACATAATCACGCAACGGCGTTTGCTCGAGGACATCGGCGCCACGGTGCTGACGCCCGAATTGCGCACGCACAAAATTACGGCGTCGCACATCGAGGTTTTTGAGGCGCCGTATGAACTCGTCAAAACAATGCGCGCCTCGGTGCTGGCGCTCGGCCCGTTACTGGCGCGGTTTGGCAAAGCAAAGGTCTCGTTGCCGGGCGGCTGCGCAATCGGCACGCGGCCGATCGATCTGCACTTGACCGGCTTTGAACAGTTTGGCGCGCAAGTGAAACTCGAAGCCGGCAACGTCGTTGCACGCGCACCCGCCGATGGGCGTTTAAGAGCTGCCGACGTTCATTTCAGCAAGGTCACGGTCACCGGTACCGAAAACCTGATGATGGCCGCGACGCTTGCACACGGAACCACCACGCTGCACAACGCGGCACGTGAACCGGAGATCGTCGATCTCGCCGACCTGCTCAACAAGATGGGCGCGCGCGTGAACGGCGCCGGTTCCGAAACGATTCAAATCGAAGGCGTCGAAGGACTCGGTGGCGCGGAGCACACGATCATTCCCGATCGAATCGAAACGGGAACATTCATCGTGGGAGCAGCACTCACCGGCGGCGAACTGGAGATAAAAGACTGCCGGCCGGATCACCTGACGAGTGTCATCGCGAAGCTGCGCGGCGCTGGTGTTTTGATCCAGGAGTTAAATCCGACCACGTTGGCAGTAAGCTGTCCGGATGGACTTGTGGCCGGCGATGTTACAACTGAGCCGCATCCGCAGTTTCCGACCGACATGCAGGCGCAGTACATGGTCCTGATGACGCAAGCGCGCGGTCGTTCCGAGATCATCGAAACGGTTTTCGAAAACCGCTTCATGCACGCGTCGGAACTGCAACGCATGGGCGCGCAGATTCATATTGACGGGCGTAGCGCGATCGTCGATGGTCCAACGCCGTTGACTGGGACGAAGGTGATCGCGTCAGATCTGCGCGCGTCGGCATCGCTGGTGCTGGCGGGATTGATCGCGAAAGGTGAAACGCTGATCGATCGCGTTTATCACATCGACCGTGGCTACGAGAAGATCGAAGCGAAGCTATCGAATGTCGGCGCGGAAATAGAACGCATCAGAGCGCCAGTGACGACGAGTCAGCTTCAGGAAGTTGTCGAACCGGTTTGAGGTTAAGACCATCCACAGATTACGCAGATGGCTAAAGCAGCAAAAGAAAATCTGTGTAATCTGTGGATGGCTTGTGAGTTAAGGAGAAGTAATGGGAAACGAGAGTTGTCTGTTTTGTAAGATCATCGCGGGAACGATACCGGCGGAATTTGTGCATCAGGACGAGCGTTGCGTGGTGATTCGCGATATCAACCCCCAGGCGCCGACGCATGTGTTAGTGATCCCGCGAGAACACCTCGAATCACTCGACGATGCTACGCAAAAGAATGAACCATTGTTGGGGCACCTGCTTCGTGTGGGTGCGAGAGTCGCAAATGACGAGGGCCACGATGAGGGTGGCTACCGCACAGTGATCAATACGGGCGCCGGGGCCGGCCAGTCAGTTTTTCACCTGCACGTTCATGTGCTCGCAGGCCGCCCCTTCAACTGGCCGCCGGGTTAAAAAGCAATCCACGGATTACACAGATTTCGGCGTAATCTGTGGATGGTTTTATGCTTTCGGCGCGACCGCCCGAACCGCTTCGGAAACTCCCGCCTCGTACTTCTTGAAGTTCTCATTGAACCGGCGCGCAAGATCGTGAGCCTGACGATCGTAAGCGTCTTTATCAGCCCACGTGTTCCGCGGTTGCAGCACTTCAGTCGGAACGTCAGGACACGAAACCGGAACCCCAACGCCAAAGATCGGATCGGGCACCGTGTCGGTCTTCGCCAGCGTGCCATTGAGTATGGCGCGAATCATCGCACGCGTGTAGGCAATCTTCATGCGATTTCCAACACCGTATGGACCACCACTCCAACCGGTATTCACCAACCAGCACGCTGATTGATGCTCGTTCATTTCCCGGCCGAGCAGATCCGCATAAACGCCGGGATGCAGCACCATGAACGGCGCGCCGAAACAAGTCGAGAAATTCGGTTCCGGTTCTTTAATACCTTTTTCAGTTCCCGCCACCTTCGCGGTGTAGCCCGAGAGGAAGTGATACATCGCCTGTTCGGGGCTCAACCGCGCAACCGGCGGCAACACTCCGAAAGCATCCGCCGTCAACATGATGATGTTTCGCGGATGACCTGCGCGTCCTTCGGGAACGATGTTGTCGATGCTGGTGAGCGGATACGACGCACGCGTGTTTTCGGTCTTACGCGGATCGTCGAGATCAACCACGCGTGTTACCGGATCGTAAACGACGTTCTCGAGCAAGGTGCCAAACATCTTCGTCGTGCGATAAATGTCCGGCTCTGCTTCCGCTGACAGTTTGATAACCTTCGCATAACAGCCGCCTTCAAAATTGAAGACGCCGTTGTCGGACCAGCCGTGTTCGTCGTCGCCGATCAAACGTCTTTCGGGATCGGCGGAGAGCGTTGTCTTGCCGGTGCCGGAAAGACCAAAGAAGATAGCCACGTCGCCTTCAGCGCCGACGTTCGCCGAGCAGTGCATGCTCATCACGTCGCGTTGCGGCAACAGGTAGTTCATGATCGTGAACGCGCTCTTCTTCGTTTCACCCGCGTAGGAAGTGCCGCCGATCAAAACGAGCCGCTGGCTGAAATCCATCAGGACAAACGTTGGCGAGCGCGTGCCGTCACGTTGTGGATCAGCCTGGAAGCTCGGGAAGTTGATGATCGTGAACTCGGGTGTGTGACCCGCGGCCTCGCTTTGGCTGATGAACATCGTGCGCGCGAAGAGCGAATGCCACGCGAGCTCGTTGATCACGCGGATTGGCAACCGGTACTGCGGATCCGCGCCGACAAACGTGTCCTGCACGAAAAGATCGCGGCCCTTCGCATAGGCCATCATGCGTTCTTTCAACGCGTTGAACTTCGCCTGCGGAAAGTCTTTGTTGACGTCGCCCCAAAAAACTTTGTCTTCACTGCCGGGTTCGCGCACTATGGCTTTGTCTTTCGCGGAGCGTCCGGTGTGTTCGCCTGTGTCGACCAGGATGACGCCATGATTCGAAAGGACACCTTCGTTGCGGCGTGCGATCTCTTCGTAGAGTTCTGGTGTGCTCAGATTCCAGTAAACGCGCGCGGGCTCTTTAATGCCGTACGCGTCCAACTCGACAGAAGTATTCTTACGGCCGAGGTGTTCAGTGCTTCGTTCAGTGCGCATGGAAGTCATCAAGTTTTCTCCAAATAAAAAAGACGGCGAGCGCTTCAAACCGTCTACTGCAAAGTTGTACTAAGATTCTTCTTCGCTGGCCCGGCGTTGTTGGGCCAGTTCGCGCAGTGCGTCAGAGAGATCGCGTGCGGCGCGCTCGATACGATCGGCGGCGGTCTGCAACGCGTCAAACTCGTCTGGCGAGCGTTGGGCGACGATAGACAGTGCCGCCTCCACTTGCTCTCTCAAGCGGTTTGACTCGGTCTCGGTTTCTTGTTCTGCGCGGGATTTTTGTGAAGCTGCGGCCTGCTGGTTCATGCTGGAAGTCATTTCAAAAAGATTTATTAATCACGCTATAAACTCTAGCGACGTGTAAGTCTGACATTTGCGAGTGATTCAGGCAAGTGGGGCTTCAAGGTTTTGTCATATACATGAACAAAGTATCTCGAAAAGCCTTCACTGTGGCTGAGTGGAAGCTCGTACAACGGCTCGATACGCCTCTTAAAGTACAACGGTACTTCAGTTCGCTACCGTACAATTGGGAGAAAAGTGGTCCGACCATGCGATCGTTTCGCGAGTTGATGAAATACAAAGAGGCCCACTGTCTGGAAAGTGCTGTGGGTGCGGCAGTGATTCTCGAGCAGCACGGGTTTCCGCCGCTGTTGTTGGACCTCGAGTCGCAGGACCTGTTGGACCACGTGGTTTTTGCTTTCAAGCAGAAAGGCGGTTGGGGAGCGGTCGGGCGTTCGCGCGATATCGGGCTTCACGGGCGCAAGCCGGTTTACCGTACGTTGCGAGATTTGGCGTGGAGTTATTTCGACCCGTTTGTTGACTTTTCGGGAAGGCTCAGGGGGTATGCGGTGACGAGTCTTTACGAACTCGGTGACTACGATTGGCGCTTTTCGCCGCGAAACATGCGCAAGATCGAAGACCATCTGCGCGCCATTCCGCATCGTCAGATTCGCTCGTCCGACGCGCGCTACGAGAAGCTGCTCGCGCGTTTTCAACGGTACAAAAAGCGTTATCCCGAACGCTCGCCGAGTTATTACGATAGTCGCCCTAAATGGATGCTTTAGACCATTGCCTGGCGGATTTCTTCAGGCGCGCGTCGAGGAGCATGTGAATAATGACCGCAGTCACGATGATCGCACCGCCTAACAACGCCCAGCGCGAAGGTTGTTCGCCTAAAACGAGAAAGACCCAAACCGGATTTAGCACCGGTTCGACGTAGCAAATAATTCCCGCGTCCAGTGACCTCACGCCTCGCGCCATCGCCACAGTGAAGAGTGCATAAGCAATGCCGAGTTGCACCACGCCCAGGTAGACGATGCTAAACGTATCGTGGAAAGTGAGGCTTGGGACCGCCGCGAGTCCCCACGGCGCCGTGATGATTACCGCGAGGATGTTGCCGTAGATCACGGATGAAGCACGATTCACTTCACGCGCTTGCGGATGGCGCAGCGACAGAAAATAAAGTGCGAAGCACAAGCCCGAAGCGAGTGCGAGTAAGTTGCCCGTGACGTCCTGCGGCCGCAGTTGGCCCACAAAAAACAGCGCCATTCCTCCGACGCACACGAGCACAGTGATTAGGTCGCGCGAGCGAAACTTTTCCTTGTAGATCAGTGGTTCGAGAACGAGCAGGTAAACAGGCGCGGTGTATTGAAGAAAAATCGCATTTGCCGCTGTCGTCTCCTTCGTCGCTAGCACAAACAGAATCAACAGCACCGCATAAATCACCGAGGCAAACGCGGTCACCCGATTCAACCCAAATCCCTCATGCCGGGTAATGATCGCAATCGTAATCGCGGCAAAGAACGATCTACAAAACGAAAGCTCCAACCCACTCAGGCTGGTCCACTTAATAAAAAGCCCACCCGTGCTCCACAACAAAGCAGCGGCAAGCACAAAAAGTAGAGGCGGCGCCTGCGCACCGCTGGCTTTGCGTTCTTTCCTGGGCATCGACAAAATTTTAGCCACAGAGTTACACAGACGAACACGAATGGTTCTAACCGGAACCCTGCCAAAGTGCTCTTATCAGTGTTCGTCCGAGATCATCCGTGGCGTTTTAAGTATTTCCCAAACACACCGTTCCACGGTGGGATGACGATGGAGACTGCGCCGTGGGCCTGCGCCTGGCAGGCGAGGCGGATGAGGGGTTTGGATTCGGCTGTGTCGATGTAACCGAATTCTTTGATCTTCTTGCCTTCACGTGCAGCCACGTCCGAGAGTTTTTCGGCGCCGCCGAGGACTCCGACCCAACACGTGCCGCACGACGCGGAGCGACACTCGACCGGAATCGGTCCCTCAACTCGCCGCGGATCGATCTCGCGCCAGTTCTTCGAACGATCGTCAGCCGCGCCCCACGCGAGATCCTGAACGTGATTCAAACGATACTTCGCCGCGTCGTCGTTCTCGTCGTAAGTCACGGTCCACTTCTTATTGACCGTCCGCAAAAATCCAAACAGCCCCTGACTGTCGTCCTTCGCACGTTCGCGTAAAATATCTTCCGGCGAGCGCCGCGCGTGCTTCTTATCAATCATCACTTTCCCGGGCGACTGCTCGAACGCTTCAAGTCCAACTTGCCGGATCGTCATAAACGCAACGGCCGTGATCCCAACAACGAGCGACACATCAACCTTCGCCGCAGCCGCGACCTTCTGTGCTACTGCGGAAACCTGATCGGAAAGCGAACTCTGCCCGCCAAACTCCCGCGCGTGCTTCAGTGTTTCTCGTTTCACTTCCGGCCAGAAACGATGCCCGTAAAGAAACGTGTGCGACGAATCGATCTGGTCGCTAAGCAGATAATCGCCCTGCATCAATAGCTGCTGCACGAGTTTCTGCGGGTCGTCCGCACGCTCCAACGCTTGAAAAAGCCCGAGCGGATAGAACGAAAACCAGATCTGCGTGGCGTTGCGATCAACTTCATGAATCGACCGCAACAGCGTCGTCAACGCCGCAGACCATGCCTCTTCGTCGTGTTCGTTGAGAAAGTTTTCGAAAGGAGTCATATTTGCCAGAGACTAGCACGGAAGGCCCGGATCTGTGGTAAAGTCCGTGCTACAACCACCCTCCAGGAGGTCTTCAAAATGAATCAGGATAGACCGGAAGTTGCAAAGCCCGGCCGCACTTTCGATAGCGCCTATAGCTTTTCATTCAGCATTGCTCTCGGCCTCGTACTCTTCCTTGCCGGCCTGATCATCAGCCTGACATTCGGCCAAAGCGCCACGATCGGTCTCATTTTCGGTATTCCGCTGCTGCTCGCGGGCCTGATCCTGCCCGTGTTCATGATGCGCGACCTCTTCCAAAAGAATGACGTCGACGGCGCCTGCCCGTACTGCGGCGCGCCGATCAAAACGTCTGACGCCACGATTCGGCTCAACTGTCCATCCTGTAAACGGTTGATCGAGGTGCGGGAGGCGTCGCTACATCGCAGCGACATGCCTCATCAGTAGCCGATCGAGAGCCAACTGCGGGTAAAGTAATCGCTGAAAGTAAAAGCGAACAGAATCCCCATCCAAAACAACGCTGAAGCCACGATCACCCAAACGAGTCGCGGGCTGTAACGCACGTGCATGAAATAAAGCACAACCAGCGTCGCCTTCACCGACGCAATGGTGAGGGCCACGATCGTGTTGAACCGCCACGGAAAGTCGACAAAAGCAGCGAGAACCGTCAGCGCCGTGCCCACCAGCAGCGTCAGAAAAATCGCAAAGTAAACTTTTACCGGAACAATGTGTTCGCTCATACCAAACTATCCGTGCTCAAAGTGCCGCCCGAGCAGGTACAGCAACGGAAACAGAAAAATCCACACGATATCGACGAAGTGCCAGTAAAGCCCGATTATCTCGACCGGACCGTGGTACTCCGGATCGAAGCGCCCCTTGAGTGAAAAGATAATCAGATACGTCAACAATCCCGCGCCGATGATCATGTGGAGCGCGTGCATGCCGGTCATCGCAAAGTAGATCCAGTAGAACATCTCGACCTGCCGCACCGTCGCGCCAGGCAACAGGTGCAACTTGTGATGATCGAGCGGCTGTCCTTCTTCCTGCACGGCCGGACCAAACGGCGAGCTCGGGATCAACCGGCCCGGAATCAGATGATCGGTGTACTTCTCGTGGTACTCGACCGCCTTAATCCCCAAAAACGACAGGCCCAGAATCAACGTCAACACGAGACAGATGATCTGCGGCCGCGACTTACCGACTTGCGTGAAATAAACCGCCAGCGCCATCGTGAAACTGCTCACGATCAGCACGCCAGTGTTCACGGCGCCGAGCGTGATGTCGAGGTGGTTGCTGGCCGACGCAAACGCCGCCGGATAAAAATTCCGATAAAGCGCATAGGCGAGAAACATCCCGCCAAAGAACATGAGCTCGGTGACGAGGAAGACCCACATGCCGATGGTGCCCGCCTCGCGCTGCTGCTCCATGTTTTCAAAATGGTGCTGGAGCGCCGGGTGGCCGTGGATGTCTTGTGTTGCTGCGCTGCTCTCGATCAAAATCACTCCCAACCAAGTAGTATCCACAGATTACACAGATTGATTTAAGAATCTGTGTAATCTGTGGATTAAATACCTTCGAGTTCCGGACCAAACTTTCCAACTACTTCCGTCTCTTCAGGCGGCGCAAATTCATAAGCTTCCCAAGTCACAATCGGCGTGACTTCGAAGTTCTCGGTCGGCGGCGGCGATTGTGTGCGCCACTCGAGTCCCGGCAAGTGCCACGGGTTCGATTCCGCAATCTTGCCGTAGCGCATCGACCAGACGAAGTAGAGCGCCGGAATCAACATACCGAAACCGAGTATCGAAGCACCCGCGGTGGAAAGCACGTTGAACACCTGAAACTCCGGCGGGTACGCATGATAACGGCGCGGCATACCCAAGTAACCGGCAATAAACTGCGGCAGGAACGTCAGGTTAAACCCGACAAAGATCACGAGCGCGCTGAAACGTCCCCAACCTTCCGGATACATGCGGCCACTAATCTTTGGCCACCAGTAATGCAGGCCGCCGAGATAACCCATCAACGCTCCACCAACCATGATGTAGTGGAAGTGCGCAACGACGAAGTACGTGTCACTAAGGTGAACGTCAACCGCTAGCGAAGCCAGAAACAGCCCGGTCATGCCGCCGATCGTAAACAGGCCGATGAACCCGAGCGCGTAAAGCATGGGCGTGTCGTACGAGATAGACGATTTGTAAAGCGTCGCCGTCCAGTTGAACACTTTGATAGCCGACGGTATCGCGACCGCGAAACTCAGGAACGAGAAGATCATTCCCGCGTAAACGGACTGGCTCGCGACGAACAGGTGATGACCCCACACCAGAAACCCAAACACCGCAATCGCGAGACTCGAGAACGCGACGAAGCTGTAGCCGAAGATGTTCTTGCGCGAGAAGTTTGCGACCAACTCGCTGACCACGCCCATCGACGGCAAGACCATGATGTACACGGCCGGGTGCGAGTAGAACCAGAACAGGTGCTGAAACAGCACGGGATCGCCGCCGAGTGCCGGGTTGAAAATGCCGACCCCTGAAAGCCGTTCAAACGCCAGCAACAGGATCGTGATCGCGATCACCGGAGTGCCGAGGATCATGATCAGGCTGGTAGCGTAATGCGACCACAGGAAGAGCGGCATGCGAAACCACGTCATTCCCGGCGCGCGCATCGTGTGAATCGTGACGATGAAATTGAGTCCGGTCAGAATCGACGAGAAGCCGTTGATGAAGATTCCGAGGCCGGTCGCGACCACATACGAGTTTGAAAACGTCGTGCTGAAAGGCGTGTAGAAGGTCCAACCCGTATCAACTCCGCCGGCGAGAAGGGCGTAAATGGTAACGATGCCGCCGAGCAGGTAAATGTACCAACTAAGCAGATTTATCCTGGGAAACGCGAGATCTTTTGCTCCGATCATCATTGGGATCAGGAAATTTCCCAACGTCGCCGGTATCGACGGGATCAGAAAGAAAAAGATCATTATGATGCCGTGCTGAGTAAAGACCTTGTTGTAGGTGGTCGACTGCAAAAGATCGCCCTGCGGAGTCAGCAGCTCCAGGCGAATCATCAGGGCATAAATTCCGCCGATGAAGAAGAAGAACGTGATCGAGCCGAGGTAGAGCAGCGCAATGCGCTTGTGGTCCCTGGTCAACAACCACGACTTCAACCCGTATTGCGCGTTGATGTAGTTGACCTTCGGTGGTGCCGGTACTTCGAATGACTCTATTGGTTGCATAAAAACTTCCCCCACGCGCTATCTAGGATTTTCCGTGGGTGAACCTGATGCTCGTGGCGAAACGGCCGGTGTCGACGCAGCAGCAGGCGATGCTCCTGGGGTTCCGGTTCCGCCCGGCAACGATTTAATAAATGCGACTAACTGTAATAACTGATCTTCTGTCACTTGTCCCTGGAACGTCGGCATGATCGGCTGGAAGCCGGCGACGATCTTTGCTCCGGGATTTAGAATCGACTCGCGAACATAAGCCTCATCGGCACGCACTGTTTGTCCGCCTTCGAGCGGTGTGTCTCGACCGATGAGACCGGCGAGTGTCGGACCGCGTCCACCTTCGCCGTTTGCGCCGTGACAGGAAGCGCAGCCGAGTGTTTGAAACAACTGCTGTCCCGCAGCCGCCGGCGAGGTGTTGCTGGTGTTGCCGGCCAGCCAGTTATCAAACTCGCGCGGTTCCATCACGTAGACTGAACCAGTCATTCCCGAATGGTTCATGCCGCAATACTCAGCGCAGAACAAGTGATACTTGCCCGGCTTGGTCGCTTCGAACCAAAGCGTTGTGTATCGGCCCGGCACGACGTCGGCCTTCGTGCGAAACGCGGGCACGAAGAAATCATGAATCACGTCTTCCGAGGTCATGATCAACTTAATCTTGCGCCCTACAGGCACGTGCAATTCGTTGATCTCGCGTTGGCCGGTGGCGTGTTGCAGTTTCCACATCCATTGCTTGCCGACGACGTAAACCTCAATCGCATTTGCCGGTGGCTTGTACTGTTCGAAATAAAGCTTGGCGCCCCAGCCAAACATCGTCATCGCGATGAGGAAGGGAATGATCGTCCAAAGAGTTTCGAGCTTGTGCGAACCCGCAATCGGCCGCGGAATCTCGTAAGGCGTGCGACGCCGGTAACGAACCGTAAAGAAGATCAGGACGCCCGAGATCAGCAACGTAAAGAAGAGCGTCACGCCCGACAGGTAGAAATAGAGGGCGTCGACCTGCCACGAAAACGAGGAGGCACTTTCAGGAACTAATGGAATCCATCCCTGCATTACAGTGCCGCTCCTCCGGTCTTCGGTGTTGCGACGGCAGTGTTTCGTGCTTTTAGTAAAAGCAACATCGCGGCGATACCCAACAAAGTAATCACACCGGCAATCCGCATGATGTTCATCACGACTGCGCCGTATTTACCCGTAGCCGGATCGTAGTGATAGCAGTAAAGCAGTAACTGATCGACCGGCGAACCGATCTTGTTTGCCGACGATTCGATCAAACCGAGGCGCAGGTCACGAGCCGGATACTCGATGCCGTAGTAATAACGTGAAAGCTTTCCGTGCGGCGTCGTCACCATGACAGCGCTCGCGTGCGCAAACTGTTGCGTCTTCTCGTCCCAGCGATAGCGAAAACCGGCGGCATCCGTGATCTTTGCGATGTTTTCCTGATCTCCGGTCAGGAAGTGCCAGCCGTTTTCAGCGCCGGCGCGCATCTTCTCCGGCAGGTAGTCGACGTAAACTTTTTTCTTTCTGTGTGCGAGCTCCGGTGTTTCGCGCGGGTCGAAGCTGATCGTCACCACCTCAAACTCTTTGCCCATCTGAAACGGCAACACGCGAAACGACGTCACCATGCCGTTGAGCACCTGCGTGCAGAGCATCGGACAGTCGTAGTAAACAAACGCGAGCACCACCGGTTTATGTCCGAAGTACTGGCCGAGCTTCACTTCGCGGCCGCTTTCATCACGAAAGGTCAGGTCGAGCGGAAGCTGCTGATCGAGCTTCTGTTCGATCCGGACGTCCTGCAAAGCCGGTGGTAACCCGGTCGACGGATTGCCGCTCGCGGGCCGCGCGCCGTAAAGCGGCGAGCTTGGTCCCGGCGGCGACTGCGCGGGCACACTGGACCACGCCATCACCAGCCACAAAAGCACTAACAAGAATTTCTTAGGCACAACTTTCCCGCCAAATTTCATTGCAACTTCTTCTCAGTCTCGCGCGCGGAACTCCAGGCAGTCGGCATGCTGATCGCGTAATCCGTCAGTTTGCCGGGCGCAGTCTGAGCCCGCGTTGGCAAGCCGCCGCCGGAAACCACTTTATCGATCGCCTGCTCAATCGGAATCGCCACCGGATTGCCGGATTGATCCTTTTGTTCACCGCGCAATATCTTTTCCCACTCTGCTCTCAAAACCCGGTATTCCGCCTGTGGCTCACGGGTCTGCAGATTGACTCTTTGTCCATCTTCCAACGTAACTTCAAAACCCGGCGCTGCCTGCAAACGCGGTTCGGGCGGCAACCGTTCTTTATCCGACAGCGCCATCGGACCGGGGCGACGCTCTTTCGCTGCCTGCGCGTCGAAGTACTTGAAAAGGAACACCATGCCGATTGAAATCACGATCGTCGAGATCGTCAGCAACAAAACAAACAGACCCACGCCGCGCACGCTGACGTCGCTTGCCTCGTGCTCGACCTCGACGTTTCGAATATGCGAAACGTCCGGCGTTTCAGTCTTATGACCGTTACTCTTTGCGTTCCGTGTCATCTGTGTACATCCGTAGCCATTACCGACTCAAACTGCGGATCGTTAATGGGTATCAACGCTCTCTTACTCAACTGCCATGCAAGCAGTCCGAGCCACAATCCGCCAAAACCGAGTAGCGCAATCACGTCGAGCCAGATCCAGTGATGCTCCTTAAACGCGGGCACCAGCATCCACAGCAGATCGATCATGCGCATGACGATAATCAACAACGCGACCAGCACCAGCCGGCGTGGATTTCGTTTCAAACTGCGCGAGAGCAGAAACAAAAACGGCGCCGCGAAGTGGAGCAGACCAATTAGAATAATGACCGCGCCCCACACACCGTGTGTGCGTTCGAGGTAATAACCGATCTCTTCCGGCAAATTGCCCGACCAGATAATCAGGAACTGCGAAAACGCGAAATAAGCCCACAGCATCACGAGCGCGAGCAGCAGTTTTCCGAGATCGTGAAAGTGCAGCGGCTTTACCACGTGTGCCAGCGGTTCTTCTCTCGACAGCAGCGCCAGCATGGCGATCACGAAAGCCAGCGCGCTCAAACTCCACGAGGCGACGAAGATGAAACCGTAAATCGTCGAGAACCATTCCGGTTCGAGCGACATGTACCAGTCGATTGAAGCAAACGAGACGCTGAAAATCAGCGCGACCATGCCGCCGCCGCTCAACACGCGCATCTTTTTCGTGTAGCGATTGTCGGCGGTGCGATCCTGCTCGAGTGACCAGCGATTCAAAAAGTAGGCGAGCGCGATCCAGATGGCGAAGTAAACAACCGCGCGCACAGCAAAGAACGGCACATTCAAATAAGGCGTTTTGAAAGCCACGACCGCATCGTGTTCTAGCACTTCGTGATCGGTCCACGGGTAGATCGAGTGCGCGCCGAGTATCACCGGAATAAACAGCAGCGCCATTATCGGCAGTAATCGTGTGGCCGCTTCCAAAATGCGCCGGATGACAAAGCCCCAACCGCCACCGGTCAGGTGTTGCAACATCAAAAGCGCGAGCGAGCCGACGCTGATGCCGGTCCAAAACGTCCAGCCGAGCAGGTAAGCCTGGAAAAACTGTCGCCGATCGAGAAACGCCATCGCGACCAGCACCAGCAGCAACACGCCGCCGGCGATCAGCGCGCGTTGCCTGAGCGATCCAATCTGCGGCGGAGGATTGAATGATTGACTCATTGATGTCCCCCGGCGGATGGTGTTGGCGAGGGCAAAGGCGAACTGCCGGGCACTGGCGACGGCAGTTGCACGTTTTGCTGGCTTAGTTGCAGTGCGCGGACGTAGGCGATGATGGCCCAACGATCCTGAACGGGAATTTGTGAAGCGTAGGACGGCATCGCGCCCCAGCCATTGGTGATCGCGTCGAAGAAGTGACCCACGGGCGCCTGGCGCAAGCGGTCGTCGTTGAACGAAGCAGCGCGGCGGAATCCACGGCGCACGATCATGCCGTCGCCGTTGCCGGTCAGGCCATGACAAACGCTACAGAATATCTCGTAACGCTGGCGTCCACGTTCGACAGTCTCTTTTGTGATTGGAAACGGGAAAGTATCCGTGTCATCCGTGTACGGGTTTGTGGTTGAAGTAGCAGTAGACACGGATGAAGAGGATTTTGATTTCTTACCCGTGAACAGTTCGGTATCAGTGCGTAGAAACCCGCGTGGAATCGTTCCCGGAATCGGCTGCCGCATCGAAAGCCCATCCCCAAAAAACGACGTCGAGCGATACGGCTTCATCTTTGGCTGATCCTGCATGTCGCGACGACACGCCGCACCCGCCAGACATACGCCGAGCAACAGAACCCCAATCCCGAAAAATTTTCTAAACCTCGACATCGCTGACATCGATCGCATTCAAACTCTTCAACAAGTCCACCACCGCGGCGTGATCGAACTTCGGATCGTTTGCCTCAACCGCCAGAAAGAACCGGTCGCGCGTCGCGAGCGCGAAGTTCGGCGCGTTGAAGACCGGGTGATAAGGTTGCGGCAGCTTGTTCAGCACGAGCATTCCCAGCACCGCCGAGAACGCCGCGAACAGCACCGTCATTTCAAAAGTAATCGGAATAAAAGCGGGCCAACTGTGGGTTGGCTTACCGCCGACGTTGAGCGGATAGTCGATCACTTCGATCCAGTACTGCATGAAATACCCGCTCAAACCGCCGATCACGCCGCCGATAAAGACGATCAGCGGCAGACTCGTGTGCGTGAATCCGATCGCTTCGGAAAGCTCTTCAATCGGATACGGCGAGTAGCCGTTGATGCGGCGGTAGCCCGCTTTGTAAACCTCCTCCGCCGCGTGTACCAGTTCATTCGGACCCTCAAACTCCGCGATCACGCCGTACAGCGGTGGCACATGACGCCGGTGATGAACAAGTGGCGGACGAGCAGCCATCGCTTATTCCTCCACCTCCGCTTCCGGAAGGATCGTGCGCATCTCAAAAATCGAAATCATCGGCAGGAACCGAATGAACAGGAACAGCAGCGTAAAGAAGAAACCGATTGTGCCGATGAACATGGCCCAGTCCCACTGCGTCGGGTTATACATGCCCCACGACGACGGCAGGTAATCGCGGTGCAAGCTCGTCACCACGATCACAAAACGTTCGAGCCACATGCCGATGCTGACGATGAACGAAATGATCCACAGCGCAACCAGGTTCGAGCGAATCTTCTTGAACCACAAAAACTGCGGCGTGATGATGTTGCACAGAATCAGCGCCCAGTAATACAGGTGGTAGGGACCGTGCATGCGGTTCCAGATCATGAAGCGTTCGTATTTGTTGCCGCTGTACCACCCGAAAAACGCCTCCATCGTGTAGCCGTAGCCGACGATCAATCCGGTCGCAAGCATCACCTTCGCCATGTTGTGCATGTGGCGCATGGTGATGAAGCCTTCCAAGCCGTAAAACTTGCGCAACGGAATCGTCAGCAGCAGCACCATCGCGAAGCCGGCGTAAATTGCTCCGGCGACGAAGTACGGCGGGAAGATCGTTGCGTGCCAGCCGGGAATGATGCCGACCGCGAAGTCGAAACTGACGATCGTGTGCACTGAAAGCACGAGCGGCGTGGCCAGACCGGCGAGCAGCAGGTACGCCATTTCGTAGCGATGCCAGTGACGGGCGGAACCGCGCCAACCCATCGCGAGCAGGCCGTAGAGCATTTGAAACGGTTTGCTACGGGCGCGATCGCGCAACGTCGCGAAGTCGGGAATCAAACCGACAAACCAGAACATCGCGGAAACGGTCGCGTACGTCGACACCGCAAACACGTCCCACATCAACGGGCTGCGAAACTGCGGCCAGATTCCCATCGTGTTTGGATAGGGAAACAGCCAGTACATCAACCACGGCCGGCCGAGGTGGAAAATCGGATACATGCCTGCTTGCGCGACGGCGAAAAGCGTCATCGCTTCAGCAAAGCGGTTGATTGATGTGCGCCAGCGTTGGCGCAGCAGCAACAGAATCGCGGAGATCAGTGTTCCGGCGTGACCGATTCCGATCCACCAGACGAAGTTGAGAATGTCGATGCCCCACGCGACGGGAACATTGACGCCCCATAGACCGATACCGACGAACACCAGGTTCGTGATCGCCAGCAACATGAGTTGGAAAAGCGCGAAGGAGATCGCGAAACCAAAAAACCACGCGATCGACGTCTTGCGTTTCAAGACGATCGAGCTGATTTTGTCGGTCACGGAGGCAAACGTCAGCCCGGGATCGATCACGGGCGCCGTCGAGTGCATCGGACCTTCGGTATATGGTTTTGGTGGTTCTTCGGCCATCTCTTATAAGCCACAGACAAACACAGATGACACGGACAAATCCGTGTTATCCGTGGCTGATTTCCGGGTTCGGGTTCTTCAACTGCGTCAAATAAGTCGTGCGCGGCTTGGTGTTCAATTCACCGAGCAGCGAATAATTCCGCTGGTTTTCCTTCAGCTTCGACACGCGGCTGTTTGGATCGTTCGTGTCGCCGAAGACGATTGCTTCGGTCGGACAAACGGCCTGACACGCGGTCACGATCTCGCCGTCGCGCACTTTTCGGTCTTCCAGTTCTGCCGTGATCTTCGCGTTCTGAATGCGCTGCACGCAGTAAGTGCATTTCTCCATCACGCCGCGGCTGCGCACCGACACTTCCGGGTTGCGCATCAACTGGTAGGTCGGCGTGTCCCAATCCTGATAAAGGAAGAAATTGAAGCGGCGCACTTTGTACGGGCAGTTGTTCGAACAATACTTCGTACCGACACAGCGGTTGTAAACCATGTCGTTCAAACCTTCGGCGCTGTGGACCGTCGCGTGCACCGGACAAACAGGCTCGCACGGCGCGTTCTCACAGTGCATACACGGCACCGGCATGAAATTCATGCCCTTGGGCTGATTCGGATCGAAGCCCTGAAAATAAGTGTCGACGCGGATCCAGTGCATCTCGCGGCTGCGCACGACTTCGTGCTTACCGACGACGGGAATGTTGTTTTCCGCCTGACAGGCGATAGTGCAGCCGTTGCAACCGATGCAATTGTTCAGATCGATCGCCATGCCCCACGCGTAGTTGGGCGCGTTCTCAGCCTGATCTTTGTAGTTGTATTCGGGCGGATAGAGCGTCGGATGTTCGTGCTCTTCGTGTTTCGGATGGTTCAGAAACTCTTCGAGCGATTCGGAACGAACGACGTCGCGCGGCTCGGTGCTGAAGTTTGGATCTTCGAGATTGAAGTGAAGCTGCGTCGTTGCGAGCAGATGTTGTCCGTTGGTATTTCGGACCTGAACACCGCTGTTGAACCACGGCTCGTAAGACGTGCGAATGCTGTAAGCGTCAAAGCCGACGCGCTCGTCCGGATTTGCCGCACCGCCAACGCGTCCTGCGAGGCGGCGGCCGTAGCCGAGGTGAATCGTGATGACGTTATCCGGTTGGCCCGGCATGACCCAAACGGGCACGCCGCGTAGCGTGCGTCCCTGTTGATCGACGAGATCGATCATCGGAACGTAGTGCTCGCGGCCGTGGACGGCGTTTTCCGGTCGCGGACCGAGGGTCAAGCTTTGCGCGGAATTCGGACTCACGAGGGCGACGTTGTCCCACGTCACCTTAGTTAATGGTTTTGGTAGTTCCTGAAGCCAGCCGTTGTTTGCGAAGCGTCCGTCGTAGACTGACGGGTCGGTACGAAAGACAACTTCGAAACCAGAGGTTCCGGCTTGAGCGCTCTGATTTTGGTTTCCGACGTTTGCATTGAACGAAACGGTCTTGGTTTGAAACGCCGAGTTGGGGATAAAGCCGTCGTGAATTGACTGGCGCCACCAGGTTTCAAAATCGGATGTAGCTGCGCTCGGCGCTTGTGCTGAACCAGCCGTAGGACTAGCTGTTGGACTGGCCGACGGGCTAGCTGTGGGACTGGTGCTCGGCGTTGATGTCCCGAGTTTTGTGCGCTCCTGCTGCCAAAAAGCCCGCACCATGTCGTAAGGCTTGCGGTCGTATTGCTCAGAAAACACTGCGAGCAGTTCGAGCGCGGTCTTGCCTTCGTAAAGCGGCTCGATCAGCGGCTGAACGATGGTGACGGTGCCGTCGTAAGAACGCGCGTCGCCCCACGACTCGAGATAATGCGCGGCGGGCACGTGCCAGTGACACAACTCAGTCGTTTCATCTTTGTACTCGCTGAGATGAACGCGCAGCTTCGCCTTTTGCAGCCGGTTAAAATCAAGCTTGAGATCCGGCGGCGTGTTGTGGACCGGATTGCCGCCGATGATAACCAGAAGATCGACGCGTCCGGCATCGATGTCGCCGACCAGTTCCTGTAGTGACGTGCGGTGGTCCACCGGGTTAAAGGCCAGCGGATCGGAATAGAAAACAGTCTTGCCGACGTTTCCAAGCGCATCGTTCATCGAGTGTGCAAGAGCGTGAATGATCGGCGGCTGATTGTCGCCGGCGATCACAATGCTAGCGCCGCGGTGTTGCTGAAGGTCCTTGAGCAACGCGCCGATCCACGGATAAGCACTCGCACTGCCGCCGCTCGCGATCGTGCGCACGAGACCTTCAAACTCACTCGGCTTAACTTCCCACGCGTGGTCCGCGAGCGCGCCCGTGTTCGACGGCGT
>DATEHX010000129.1:0-11117 GCA_035279345.1 Pyrinomonadaceae bacterium
ATCTGCACTGCGCCGCCTTCGAGCACCGAGACGCAGCAGTTCGTGGTCCCTAAATCAATGCCTATCGCTTTTCCCATCTATCCAGATTTACTTTCGTGTCGCAACTTTCACCAGGGCGGGACGAATCAACTTGTCGCCAAGGCGGTAGCCCGCAACGATCTCCTGTATCACCGTGTCGGGCTCGTACTCGTCCGTAGCTTCCGTGACCACTGCTTCATGAACGTGAGGATCAAAGGGCTCGCCGACCGCGGGGATCGGTTTAACTCCCAGCGCGTCGAGCACGCCGTTGAGTTGTTTCCAAATCAGATCGACACCACTCAAAAAGTGACGAAACTCGTCCGTCTCCGATGCTTGCACCGTCGACTCGGCTTCGAGCGCGCGTTTGAGATTGTCGGAAACAGGCAGCAACTTCGTGGCGACGTCGGCCGCCACACGATTGTACGTTTCGTTACGTTCGCGCTCCACGCGTTTGCGGTAGTTTTCAAAGTCAGCCTGGCGGCGCGCGAGTTGGTTCTTCAACTCGGCGTTTTCCGCTTCAATCCGCTTCAATTCCGCTCTCGTCGCGATCAACTCGGCCGTGTCCGGTCCGCCAAACTCGTTCCGGCTTTCGGCCGGATCTGACGGTGAAACAGCGTCCAGGGACGCCTCGTCTTCGTCGATTGAAAAAACCTCGTCGTTGTCGGGATCTACTCTATCCATTGCTGACTCGTCATCCACGGAACCGCCTTCGTCTTCAGCGTCCGTGAATCTGATTGGAATGCGGTAAGGCTTGTCTTTCCTGTCTGATTTCATTAGTAGGCAGGATCTGAATCGTTACGGTTTAAGGGGCGGCCTGCTCTCCGAGGCGATGTTCAATCAACCGCGCCATGTAGTTTACCATAGCCATAATCCGCGCATATTCAATTCTCATGGGCCCAACGACGCCGAGCGTGCCGACGCCTCCATTTTGCCCGACCTGATACGGCGCAGTGATCAGGGCACAACTCCGCATCGAGTCTGTCGGGTGCTCGCGGCCGATAACTACGTGCACGTCGCCGGAGTAGGGATTTTCGTGAACACACTCGTTGAGAATCTTGATCAGCCGCGACTTCTCTTCAAACATGCGGAAGAGATCGCGCATGCGTTCGATGTCGTCGAAATCGGGTTTGATCAGGATGTTTGAAGCGCCGTCGACGTAAACGTCGCCCCCGATCGTCTCTTCGCCCTCGAGACTGCGCTCGCAAAGCAGCACCGCGTTCTGAAGCAGTCGATCGTAAAGCGCTTTCTCTTCCTTCATCAGGTCCACGATCTCGGCGCGAATTGTCAGCAGGCTCTTGCCGCTGAATTCGGTGTTAAGGTAGCGCGCGGTGTGGTCGAGTTCGTCCTGCGTGAACTCGTCAGAGACGCGGATGACCTTGTTGTGAACCATGCTGGCGGTCGAGACGAGCACCACGAGGATGCGCTTGTCAGGCAGTTGCACGAAATCGATGTGCTTCAACCGGTTCTCGCCCAACGAAGGCGAAACCACGATACCGACGTTCTGCGAGAGCGCCGAGAGAACATGCGACGCCGTCTCCATCAAGCGGTCCGGCGACGACCCGGGATCGAATTCGTTGACTGCAAACAGGTGATCGATCGCCTTTAGATCGCTTCGCGACAGACGCGCCTCGCCGAGCATGTTGTCGACGTAGTAACGATAGCCTTTATCGGTCGGCACACGGCCCGCGGAGGTGTGCGGCTGGTCAACAAAGCCGGATTCTTCCAGTTCGCCCATCACGTTGCGAATCGTCGCGGGGCTCCAGCCGTAGCCATGAGCAAAGCGATCCGACAACACGCGCGAGCCTACGGCTTCTCCGGTCACCAGATGCTCCTTAATCAGCGCGGCGAGCAAGATCTCGGCGCGGGAGTCAAGGACACCCTTTTCAGTGGCTTGAAGATTGGCGGCTCGACGAGGCATAGAATTAGCGTTTCGCAGTATAAATGTTTTGTTAACAGATTGCACAGATTCCGCGTAAACTCTTGTTATTTAGGGACTTCGGGCTACCCTCCCGCCACGGGTTGACGGTTCTACTTTCCCCTCCTTAAGATTGAACCCTCCTTTCGGGTCCGGCAGTTGCCGACGGTATGTGGGCAGTCAGGTAGTACTCACATGAACGAAGTAGCGAAATTATTTGCCGACGCGTTTCGTCATATGGGCGGCAACCGAGGCGTGCCCGTGATCGAAGTACGCTTTTATCCCTACGCCGGACTGCGACACACGATTCGTTTGCGCTCGGGACGAGTTTACGTCCGGCTCTCGGACATCTGTAAAGATGCGCCGCCCGAAGTTCTGCGTGCACTCGCGTGGATTCTCGTAGCGCGGTTGTTGGGAAAGAAAGTGCCAACGATTCACGACCGTGTTTATCGCGACTACTCGTTCACGCCGGACGTGATGCGCCAGTCGGACCTTGCACGCCGCGGACGCGGACGCAAGATGATCTCGACCGCGCAGGGTGAGGTCTACGATCTCGACCGGATGTTCACCAAACTGAATCGCCGCTACTTTGACGGGCAGATTCCGAAGCCGACGATCACCTGGTCCCAACGGCGGACGCGCAGCATTCTCGGTCATCACGACCACATCTACGACAGCATCACGATCAGCAAGACACTCGATTCGAAAGACGTGCCCGAGTGGTTCGTCGAGTACATCCTTTATCACGAGATGCTGCACATTAAACATCCAGCGCGATTGATCAAAGGACGACGCTACTATCATACGAGCGCGTTTCGTCTCGACGAGCGGCGTTTCCCATATTACGAGCAGTCTCAGAAGTGGTTGGACCGTCTCGCACGGCTACGCCGCGTACCGCGAGCGCGTGCTGCGTAGAATCGGGCGGCTTAGAAATTGGAACTATTTCGGTAAGTAGCGGTGAATACAACCGAGGTAGGTGGGCTCCTCAAAAAGGGCGGTCGCTCTGGACGCGGATTCAGAGGATCGCCCTTATTATTTCGACGCCAAAACCATCCGCAGATTACGCAGATCTCGTTTCTGCGTAATCTGTGGATGGTTTGAAGGGGTGGTTACTGGACAAAGCTACAAACGCCTCGTTAGACTACGCCTTTTGTCAAACCACCTAATTTTTAAACGGAGAATTCAGTTATATGGCTATTCCTGCAACCCAGATACGACGCGGCATGGTGATCGTTTTCGAAGGCCAACCGTGCAAGGTCGTCGAGTTTCGCCACCACACGCCCGGCAACCTGCGCGCAATGGTGCAGACGAAGCTGCGAAACATTCGTACTGGCTCGTCTTTTGAACATCGCTTTCGCTCCGCCGACACCGTCGACCGCGCCGCGCTCGAACAACACGAGATGGAGTATCTCTATTCCGACGGCTCGCACCACCATTTCATGAACACGGAGAACTACGAACAGATCGCGCTGAGTGAAGACAATCTCGGCGACGCGGCGCAGTGGCTGATGCCCGGCTTGAGACTTCAGGCGGAGTTTTATGAAGGCGCTCCGATCGGTATCGACCTCCCGCCATCGATGGAACTGACGGTGGTCCAGACCGAACCGACGTTGAAGAGCGCGACCGTTTCCAACGTAAACAAACCCGCCACACTCGAGAATGGCGTGACGATCACGGTGCCACCGTTCATAAACGAAGGAGATCGGATCAGAGTGGATCCGACGGAAGGGCGTTACATCGAACGGGCGAAATAATGTATCTGGCCTACAGCTTACTGTTATCGCTGGGCCTGCTGCTGTTCTCACCTTACTTCCTGTTTCAGGCGCTCGCGCATCGCAAGTACATCGACGGTCTGCGCGAGCGTCTTGGTTTTCTCCCGACAATTGAGAAGCAACCGGTTGTTTGGCTGCACTGTGTTTCCGTTGGCGAGACGCAAGCGGCGCGGCCGCTGGTTGAACGTCTGCGGAAGGAGTTGCCGCAGAGTACGCTTGTGGTTTCGACTGTTACGTTGACGGGGCAGCGATTGGCGCGCGATCTGTTTCGTAATCACGCGGCTCGAGTCTTTTATTTTCCTTTTGATTGGACGTGGGCCGTGCGGCGTGCGCTTAGTGCTATGAACCCGGTGGCCGTGTTGGTGATGGAGACCGAACTCTGGCCGAACTTCCTGCGCGAGTGTAAGAGACGTGAGATTCCGGTGGCGCTAGTTAATGGAAGGATCTCGCGGAAGTCGTTTGCGCGGTACGTTAGGATCAGGTTCTTTTTGCGGCGTGTGCTGGCGTGTTTGAGTATGGCCGTGATGCAGTCGGAGCGGGATGCGGAGCGGATTCGTGAGTTGGGGATGAATGAGGAAAGAGTTTTCACCGTAGGAAACTTGAAGTTTGAGTCAAGCAGTTACATGGATGAAAACCCGGATGTAAAAGCACGATTTGGGCTAACAGATGTACCGTTAGTGCTTGCGGCCAGCACGCATGCGCCGGAAGAAAAAATCATCCTGGAAAGCTTCAAGCGTTTGTTAGGTACGCAGCAGGTGAGATTGATGCTGGCGCCGAGGCATCCGGAACGGTTCAACGAAGTCGCGGAATTGATTCAGGCGTCGGGGTTGAGTTGGGCGCGAAGGACGAACGATCCTGCGGCGAGCGATGCGGTGGCTTCGGTGATTTTGCTCGACACGATCGGGGAGTTGCCGGGGATCTATTCGCTCGCGAGTGTGGTTTTTGTCGGTGGCAGTATTGTCGATCGCGGTGGGCACAACGTGCTCGAGCCTGCCGCACACGGCGTGGCGGTGATCACAGGCGCCCACACGCACAACTTCCACGCGATCGTCGATCTGCTGAATGAGGCTCAGGCCATTGTTCAATTGCCGCCGGTCGAAGGCGAGGAAGCGGTAACGAAGTTGACCGAGGTCTTGCAGCGCGTGCTCGGTGAGGCTGAGTGGAGGGATGAATTGGGGCGCCGTGCTAGGGCGCTCATCAATGAGAATCAGGGCGCCGCTGAGCGAACGATGAAACTGCTTGCACCGCTCTTTTCCGCAGATCAATCCGAAAAATCCCGGTCTAACTCACTCTCGCCTGCTAACGCACACACTTCATGAAGTCGCTGATACTGCCCCCGCTCAGTGCCTTGTACAGCGCCGTCACGCGCACGCGTCTCTCGCTCTACCAACGCGGCACCTTCCGCACGACCAAACTCGATCGCCCCGTGATCAGCGTCGGTAACATGACTGTCGGCGGCACCGGCAAAACACCGCTCGTCGAACTCGTTTCCAAAATCATTGGGGCCACGGGCAAGAAGGTCTGCATACTGACGCGAGGTTATGGACGGCAGCATCCCGAACGCCAGGTGATCGTGTCGGACGGGCAGGCGATACTCGCAACGCCCGCGGAGGCAGGTGACGAACCTTACCTGCTTGCGACCAATCTACTCGGACTGGCGGCGGTGATCTGTAGCGCCGATCGCGTCAGCGCCGGACGCGATGCGATTGAAGTGTTCGGCACCGAGTGTTTCGTTCTCGACGACGGCTTTCAACACCTGCGCCTCGCGCGCGACCTGAACATCGTCACCGTCGACGCCACCAACCCGTGGGGCAGTGGCCAACTCCTACAGCACAGCGGCGGTGGACAACTGCTGCCGCACGGCCGTCTGCGCGAACCACTCTCAGGCCTGAGCCGCGCCGATTGCCTCGTTCTCACTCGTTGCGATCAAGTAAACGACCTCGAACCCCTGCGCAAACAAATCCAGTCTCTCATCGGTTTTCATCCCTTGTTCCCATCGACCATGAAACCTCGGCGCTCAGCGCATCCAGATGGACCCGTCGCGGCGTTTTGCGCCGTCGGTAATCCACAATCGTTCTTCGCCCAGTTGAAAGACGTGGGTTATGCCGTCGTCGCCGAAAAAGCCTTCCGAGATCATCACATCTACACGCAAAAAGACATCGACGATCTCACAGCCGCAGCCACACGCGCCGGCGCCAAGGCGCTGATCACAACAGCCAAAGACGCGGTGAAGCTCCGCTCCCTTCACTTTTCACTTCCTTATTCTGTTTTTGAAATTGAGATCGCCATCGAGGACGAAGAGCTTTTCAAGAATCTCATACTTAAAGCGGCTGAGGTGGCGTGGGCGTAGGAACCGGTGAGGCTTTTTGCTCGGGCGTCTTTGTCGGTGCCGGCGCAGGAACGGTCTCCGGCACAACACTGCGTGTCGGTTCCGGTAGCGGCGTCGCTTTTCGATTGGCGTTGCTGTTTGTGTTTCCGTTGCTGTTGCTGTTCGCGTTTGCATTCTCCGGTGGCGGCGGACTCAGTTCTTCAACCGGCTCCGGCGACACGTCAGCATTCGCATTCGGACTCGCACTCACGTTCGCAGGCGGAGCGATACTTCCTCCCGCTGGAATTCCCTGTTCGCTCTTCCCCGTCGGCGTTGCACCCGGCTGCACCGGCTGGCTATTTGGATCGGCGGCCAGCGTCGTCTGGGGCTGATTCGCGTTCGGCTGCTCTGCCTGCGAGTTGCTGCTCTTCAACGCATAAATCACCCCAAACACCACCAGCAACCCAACAATCGAGGGAATGATCACCTTCAACGGATTGAAACCTGCCGCTGCGGGCGGCGGTGGCATTGCACCGGAGGGCATCGATCCGGAAGTGGACCCTTGCACCGGAACTGTCACCGGTGAACGCCGCTGAACAGGCTGCGGCGGTGGTTCCTGTCTTGGCCGCACCATTGTGACTTCATCCGGATCATCATTCGCCGGAACGTTTGCACTCACCGGCGGCGCAGGCACCGGCGCAAACTGCGCATTACCTGACGCGATCGTCAGGTCTTCAATCAACTCCGCGATTGTCTGGTAACGATTGGCGGGAAGCTTCGCCATCGCCCGGGCGATCACTCTTCCGATCGAAGCGGGCAAATCGCTGCGTTCCTCGAGCACCGACGGCACCGGCTCCTGCAGATGCTTCATCATTACCATCGTCGGCGAGTCGGCTGTGAACGGCACGTGGCCCACCAACATCTCGTAAAGGATCACGCCGAGCGAATAGATGTCTGATCGCGAATCGATCTCCGAATCCTGCGAACACTGTTCCGGCGACATGTACTGCGGCGTGCCAATCACCAGGTTAGGCGCGGTGAGCTCCGTATCGCGCTTTCCTTCCGGCTCGTTGATTTTCGCGATGCCGAAGTCGAGCACTTTCGCGTGATCGCCGGCCATCGTGTCGATCAACATGATGTTGTCGCTCTTCAAATCGCGATGCACAACGCCCTGCGCGTGCGCTGCGTTGAGTGCGTCTCCCACCTGTCGAATAATTTCTACGACTCGCGTGAGTGGCAACGGGCCTTCATCGCGGATGAGTTTCTTCAGCGTCCGGCCACTCAGAAACTCCATCACGAGAAACACGATTCCGTTCTCGTCTTCGCCGAAGTCGGTAACGCTCAACGCGTTCGGATGCGAGATACGCGAAGCGGCCCGCGCCTCGCGTGAGAAGCGCGCCACGATCTTTTCGTCAGCAGCGAGAGACGGCCGCAGCACTTTGATCGCCACGGTCTTTTCCATCAGCACGTGCGTGGCGCGATAGACAGTGCCCATGCCGCCTTCGTTCAGGCGCTCGTCGATGCGGTATTTTCCGGCGAGAGTGGTGCCGACTAAAGAGTCTCCAGAGGTTTCGAGCGCAATGCCGTCCGCCGGGCAGAGTGTATTCGTGTCGGGATATTCAACTCCGCACTGCGGACATTTTTTCATCTCTGGTTGCGCCTCGTAGAGAACTGTAGACAGGAATTACAAGATTTACAAGATGTTCATCTTGTTATTATGTCAATCCTGTCAAATAGCCGCAGGGGCGGCCACGAAGCCGCCCCCGCACAAGCTGTTTCGATGTAAACAAGACTAGCTGGGTTTGACGACCGCAAAAATCACCAGCAGCGCAAACAGCACCAACGACTCGATCAGCGCCAGACCAAGAATCATCATCGTCTGGATACGACCGGCTGCGCCGGGATTGCGGGCCGCGCCTTCGCACGCCGCCGCGCCAATGCGCGACTGTCCGAGCGCGCCGCCAACCACGGCGATACCGAAACCGATGCCCGCCGCGAGTGCGCGGTACTTGCTCACCGAACTCGCGTTGTCAGCAACGCCACCGGCAGCAGTTTCGACTTGCGCAAACGCGGTCATGGCGGTCATGAGAATGCCGACAACCGCGAAGAACAACATCCTGAATTTGCTCATGCTTCCTCCTCTGATTTGAACCATCGATTGCATCCTGCGAGCAGTCCCGTCGTTATTATTTCGCCTGCATCCGGTATCCACCGCCCCTCTTACAACGGCGCTCCAGCGAGACAGACCTTCCCACTTGCTATGAATTGTGCCGGTACTACCCAAACTTCAAACGCAATCTCGAATGCGAAGCAACGTGTACAGCCGCACTGACTGCACCGCTCACCACGCGCCGCTTTGATAAAGCCATTATTAAGTTAAGACAGGAGCAATGAACTCATCACCATCGTAGTCGTCTGCATGCGCGCCGTGCGCATCATGTGGCGGATGCGACACCTCGCTGAGATACAACTGCGAGAGCAGTATGAAAACAAACGTTTGAATCAAAGCCACGAAGACGCTCAACGGCATCAGCAGGATCGGCGCAAACCACGTGTACGGCGGAGCGAGCCCGGAGAGCGTTTCCATCACCTTTTCGTCGGCAAACAAGTTACCGAAGAGACGGATGCCGAGTGAAAACGGACGAATCAAATTACTGATCAACTCGATCGGGAAGATCAGCGGCGCGATCCACCAGATTGGACCGGCAAGGTGTTTCAGGTGATTGAAGATGCCGTTTTCACTAATGCCGATGTAGTTGTAATAAAGGAACGAGCTCAAGCCGAGCGCGAAGGTGACGCTCGTTGCCGAAGTCGGACTCATGAATAGCGGAAAGAGTCCCATCAGGTTTGACACGAGGATCAGCACAGCAAACGTCATCACCACCGGGAAGTATTTCAAGCCGTGTGGTCCGATGATGTCCTGGATCATGTTGCGCACGGCGAGAACGCTGACCTCGAGCGTCTGTTGGCCGTGGCCGGGTTCCGACTCGGAAAGTTTGCCCTTGAGGATCCAGATGATAGCCACGCTCAAAATACACGCAATGAAGAACATGACCGTGTACCACGGGATCGCGTTCTCCGCCGTGTACGGGCCAAAGGCAGCTTCCGGCGTAGTGCCAAACCAGCCGAGGAATTTGTCCCAGATCGGTTTGGTATATTTGAGTTCGAACGCCAGTGCCTGTTCGCCAAAATAGTGGTTAACAAGCTGCACGATGATGGGCGAATGGTGTGCGGCTTCCTCTGCGTGCTCAGCCGTTGCTTCCGCGTGCTCTGCCGCCCCGTGTGCGGCTTCCTGCAACCAGAACATCAACTAATTTCCTCTCGCTCGATAATTGCGAAATAGAACTCTCTTGTAGCTTCGACCATCATGGCCACAACGAAACTGCACAACCCCGCCAGCACCGCCGGCAATGAAACCAGATCCAGCGTGACCGTTGCGTAGACCGCGGCCGCGATGACGATATAGCGCAACAAAAACTGCGCGAGATTGAAAGTCGAGACGCCGCCCGTCGTTGAAAGTCGAATCGCCGCGGCGGCCGAATTTTTCAACCAGCGATGATTAAAAAGCGCCAGCAAGCCGCCGAGCAGCAGCCCGGTCGTGAACCGCCATGGGCCAACCACGGCCGACACAGCCACACTCAGCCCGGTGGCAATCGCCATCGTCCGAAAAATCCTAAGATTTATAGCGTTATCTTGAGTATTCGCCATGCGCGAAGCCGGTGATTTTAATTTAATACGTCTTTGAACTCAAACGCACAAACTCGAATAGTCCGACCGCGGACCCGAGCACGATGCCGACCACCAGGAGCCAGGGCTCCGTGCCGAGCCAGCGATCCAGAAGGTAGCCGACGCCGCAGAAGGAGACCACGGACGCAAAAAGCGTAATTCCCGCTGCGTAAGCGAAGCCGCTCTTTCGATTCTCGTCCTGATCGGCCATTACCAGTTTTCGCGCGTGAGGAAGTTTTTGGGCACTTCGTAGAGCAATGCGCGGCGCGAGTGGCGCATGGAATCGTGAATAAAACAGACGTGCGTGCACCAGCAGGCTTTACCACCGTCGATCTCGACGAGTTCTTCCGTGCGTGATTGCGAGGCCCACAGCGCTGCGAAGTCGTAGTCGAAATCCGCAAGCGTGGCGAACTTCTCGCGCAACTCGCAGGCGCGTACATCGCCGTTGTAATCGATCACGGCCGTGGTTTCGCCTGCCGTGCAGGGAAAGGCCCACGGGGTTGGTTGCGCGAAGTTTGCGTGTTGAGTGCGATAGTGAGTCGTGATCGTGCCGACGTAAGCGACGTTCTTGACGAAGCGTTTGCTCTTCTCGTCGTCCGCGAACATGCGATCGCCGTAACGTTTGGTGAGCTTCGCGACCTTGGCGTATATCGCGGGTAGCACTTCCGGCGGCACTTGTTTGATCTCGTCGCCTACGAGTGTTTCGCCACGGATGATGTTGAAGTACTGGCCGTCGAGTTTGTAGTTCTGCCACATGAATTCGGCGAGCATGTCGATCTCGGTGTAGTTCGCGGCGCAAACGACAGTGTTGACGTTCAGGCGAAAGCGATCGGTGTACTTTTGTTTGAGCGGATAGAGGGACTCGATGCAGTCGAGTGTTTTGGTCCAGTTGCCGGGCACGCCGCGAATGCGATCATGTGTTTCGCCGTAGCCGTCGAGTGCGATGTTCAGGTAGAGATCGAGCTTGGGATGTTTCGAAAGGGCGCTATCTACGATCTCAAGGACACGGGATTTTATTAAACCGTTCGTGGGAATGATGATCCGGTTGACGCCGTTGTTCGCAACGAACAGATCGATAACATCGGAAATGTCGCGTCTGAGCGTCGGCTCGCCACCCGAAAGCCAAAGATCCGTGATTGGCGGCATCGTCTGCGAAATCTTTTCGAGTTGCGCGAAGGTCAGATCGCCGGGTTGATTCAGCTCCTCGTGATAGAAGCAGGTCTGGCAGAACGCGTTGCAACGCGAAGTCACAAACAGAATAACCGTGCCGAGACGCTTCTCACGTTTCGACGAACGCAACAGTTGCACAAATTGGACCGCTTTGCTGGTCATCATGAATCGCGCGAAATAATGACAGCTTCACTACGTGATAGCAAAT
>DATEHX010000130.1:0-11885 GCA_035279345.1 Pyrinomonadaceae bacterium
CTGTAGGACCTATATTTTCTTTTACGACCACCTGAATCTTTCGCCGTCACCAGGTCCCCACGGCACGCCGCGCATGTGGTAACCACCCTGTTCCCAAAAACCCGCTTCGTCTTCCTGGAGGAAGCGCACGCCTCGCACCCATTTCGCCGACTTCCACGCGTAGAGTTGCGGAATGATCAAACGCACTGGTCCACCGTGCTCGGGCTCGATCGGCTGTCCGTCATGGGCCCACGCGAAAAGCGAATCTTCTTTCAAAAAGTATTCGAGCGGAACGTTCGTGGTCCAACCATAGTCGTAAGCCAAAGCGAGGACAAATTTCGCTTCCGGTTTGATCCCCACGAGCTTCGCGATCTCTCGTGTCGAAACGCCGCTCCAAACGTTGTCGAGACGAGACCAGCGCGTGACGCAATGAAAGTCGGCATAAACGCGAACCGGCGGAAGCTGCATAAACTCATCAAGCGACCACTTCATCGGATGCTCGACCAGTCCGTCAATTTCAAACTCCCACGTCTCCAAATCCACGTTCGGAGTTCCGTGCGCATCTAGCACGGGCCACTTCTTCGTGCGCGACTGTCCCGGCGGCAGACGCTTCTCACGGTGCGTGTCGGGACTAATGATGATCTCGGAATCCTCGATCTCTTCCGGCTTGCGTGGCTCAGTAGTTTGGTATTTTGGGTCCACAAATAGCTTGTCGATAAAACTCATTTTTTCGCCTGCCGTTCAGCCAATGCCACCAACTCATCCGGCATCCACTTGCCGACTCCCTTCGCTACCGCATCACTGATGCCGACACTGCGATCGTGCCAGTCGTCCCGACTGCCTTCCGCACCTCGCTCGCGTTCATAGTTTTCAGTTTGTTCGAAACTGATCAGGATGCCGTCGACGATCTCCTTCCAGTCCTGAAACTGAATCCCGCGACGCACGATCGGCAATCCCGCGCTCCAGTCTTCTTCGGGCGCACGCGCGTCCTGCTCGGGAATCGTCAGGTTGTGCAGCGGTGGAAATGGCGCGCCGGAGTATTCACGGACCAAAAGATCCTTGAGCTGAGCCAAAGTGTAATCAGCATGTTCGCGCCGCAACGCCTGCGCGCGCCGAAAGATGTCAGCAACTGTCGGTTGTTCCATGGTGTTTGCCGACAGATTACACAGAACCGGGCGTTTATTAAAGGCGAGCCGTTCGGCGGGCAAACAAGGCGATGACCGTGAGTGCGGTTGTGACTAGGGCAGAAAGCAGGCAGAACTGACAAAAGGCGTGAATCACAAAAGCCTGGAGATAAAACAACCACAGGCTGACCAGAAACATCAGCAGCACGACCCCCGTGAACAGCATTCCCGCGACACGGTAGCCAAAAGCAGCGAGGATCGCGAGACTAAAGACAGTGAAATAAGCCGCAGCGCCAACCGCCGCCAACGGCACTCCAGCCACAACCGCATACTGGCTGCTCAACACTTCCGAGCAGCCTGCGACGATCGTGCAGCGAACACTCTGTCCGGTTACGTGTTCAACCGTGAGGTAAATAGCATCGGCAAGACCTATGAGCGAAACGATCGCGGCGGTGAGATAGAGCTTCATTTACGCTTCAGAGCCACGCATACCAAAACCTTTTGTGCCTTTTTGCGGCATTACCGGCTTCCGGCGGCGTTGATTTCATACTGAATTACCAGTCGCAGTTTCTCAGCCAGAAGCTGTTCAAACGGCACTTCGCGCCCGTTGATAAAAACCGTCGGCGTACCTTTCACGCCCATCGACTGACCGCGCTTGCTGTCGAGATAAATCCGTTGCGCGATCTGCTCGCTGCCGATGTCTTTTTTCCAACGTGCTACGTCGAGGCCGATCTGCTGAGCGTAACCCTCGAAGATCGGACCGACGTCCACTTTGTCTTTCCAATCATTCTGGTGTTCGTAAATCAGATCGTGCATCGGCCAGAACTTGCCTTGCAGTCCAGCAGCCTCAGCGGCAGACGCCGCGGCGGCCGCGTGTTGGTGTGCCTGAACAAGAGGAAAGTTGCGGAACGTGATGCGCAGCTTGTCGCCAAACTCCTCGTGCATCTGTTCGAGTATCGGATGGAACATGCCGCAGGGCGGACACTGATAATCACCAAACTCTTCGAGCTGCACGGGAGCATTTGCGGGGCCGAGCGTTTGCGCGGGTTCGGCTCCCGGAATGCCTCTGATGGGCGCCGGCCGTTGTTGTTGATTGACCGCCGTCGATTGCGCCGCCGGCAGCGGAGTGCTTGCGGGCGAACCGGGAGTGACGCGCGTCAGGTACCAACCGGAACCGATCGCAACACCGAGAACCACGAGAATGATTAGGAATGGCAGTATTCGTTTCATAACTAGTTTCTTAAACTGCGGCTGCGAGAGTGGCCGCGAGCGAGCGAAAGATATCGCGCCCATCGCTGGACCCGAGCAAGTCTTCGCAAGCGCGTTCCGGATGTGGCATTAATCCGAGGACGTTCCGGCCGCGATTGCAAATTCCCGCGATGTTATCACGCGAGCCGTTTGGGTTGGAGGCGTCCGTGACGCTTCCGTCCTTTTCACAGTAACGAAAGACAATGCGATCTTCACGTTGCAGTTCGGCAAGCGTCGCGTCGTCGCAAACATAGTTGCCTTCGGCGTGAGCGATTGGAATACGCAACACGGAACCGCGTTGCATTTCATTAGTGAACGGACTGTCCGACGTTTCCACGCGCACGTAAACGTGTTCGCAAATGAAATGAAGATCGCGATTGCGAATCAACGCGCCCGGCAGCAGGCCCGCTTCGCAAAGAATCTGAAAGCCGTTGCAGATGCCGAGCACGAAGCGGCCGCTTTCGGCAAACTTCTTGACCGAGTTCATCACTGGCGAAAACCGCGCGAGCGCTCCGGCCCGCAGATAGTCGCCATAGGAAAACCCGCCCGGAATGATCACCGCGTCGTACGTGCTCAAATCGGTTTCCCGATGCCATATAAAGTCCACCGGCTGGCCGACGTGTTTTGAAATCACGTGGTAGGCATCGTGGTCGCAATTCGAACCGGGAAAAACTATAACTCCAAACTTCACGCTTCAATCTCCACGCGGTAGTCCTCGATTATCGGGTTTGACAACACTTCACGCGCCATTTTTTCTACCGCTTCACGCGCGTGTTGGCTGTCGACCGAGTCGTCCAGTGAAATCTCGAAAAACTTGCCCTGCCGCACGTCCGAAATGCCGGAAAACCCCAGCAGTTCCACCGAATGTTGGATGGCTTTGCCTTGCGGATCGAGCACGCCGGCCTTCAGGTTTACGTAAACTTTAGCTTTCATTTTCAGTCTGTCTTAACTGTTTTGAGTTCAGCCTTTAGGCTGTTTTTGGACGGACAAGCTAAAGCTTGAACTCAGAACTCTGTAGCTCAATAAAACGTTGCTTAAAAAGCTTTTATTGGTCTAATATCCTCCGGCTCTAAACGTCCCCAAGGAGAAACTTATAATGCAAAACCCGCCGCCCGTTCAAACGACCAAATCAAGCACAGGGCTCGACGAAAACATTGCCGCACTTCTGTCCTACGTATTTGGTTGGGTCTCGGGACTGATTTTCTTCCTCATAGAAAAGGATAGCCGGCTCGTGCGGTTTCACGCGATGCAGTCGATACTCTTTAACGTTTTGATACTGGTTTTGGTATTCGTGTTCTGGATCCTGACGTTTATTTTAGTGTTAATCGGCGCTGCGATTGGCGATGTTCTCGGGACCATCTTCAGCCTGCTCGCCACCTTGCTCTGGTTAGTCTTCTCGGTCGGCATTCTGATCGCGTGGATTCTCTGCCTGGTGAAGGCGTTTCAGGGCCAATACTTCAAGCTGCCGGTCATCGGCAACTTCGCGGAGAAGTTCTCGGCTAAGTAATTCCCAACCGATTGAATATCTGATCCACGTTCCGCAGGTAATGATCGAGCGAGAACGTGCGATCGATCTCTTCGGCAGACAGGCGCGCAGTAATATCGGGATCGGCTTTCACGAGTTCGTGAAAGTCGCGATCCTCGTCCCAAACTCTCATCGCATTGCGCTGCACCCACTCGTAGGCGGTCTCACGCGACACGTCTTTGTTGGTTAACGCCAGCAACAACTGTCCGCTAAAGATCAGCCCGCGAGTGATGCGGAGGTTCTCCAGCATTCGTTCCGGATAGACCACCAACCCGTCGATCAAACCAATCGCTTTTTGCAGCATGTAGTCGAGCGCAATGCTCGAATCTGGCAGCACCACGCGTTCGGCGGAGGAATGCGAAATGTCGCGCTCGTGCCACAGCGCGATGTTTTCCAGTCCGACCAGACTATTTGCGCGAACGATACGCGCCATGCCGCAGATGCGCTCCGAAATGATCGGATTACGCTTGTGTGGCATCGCACTCGAACCCTTCTGGCCTTTAGTAAACTTCTCCTGAGCTTCACGCACTTCAGTGCGCTGCCAGTGACGAACGTTGAGCGCAAACTTCTCGAGCGACGAAGCGGTCACCGCAAGCGTATTGAGATACTCGGCATAAATGTCGCGCTGGATCACCTGCGTCGATACCGGTGCGGCTTTTAACCCGAGACGCTTGCAAACTGCTTCTTCAACTGACGGATCGAGATGCGCAAACGCGCCGACCGCGCCGCTGATCTTTCCTACCGCAACGGCTTCTCTCGCACGCACCAATCGTTCGCGATTGCGACGCATCTCGTCGAACCAAAGCGCAAACGTCAAACCGAACGAAGTCGGTTCCGCGTGAATACCGTGCGTGCGTCCGACTTGCGGCGTGTTCTTAAATTCGAGTGCACGGCGCTTCAACACGTCGATCAGCGATTCGACTTTTTTCAGCAGGATGTCCGCGGCGTCGCGCAGCAGCAGTGCGTTGGCGGTGTCGACAACATCTGACGAAGTGAGTCCGTAATGAACGAAACGGCTCGCTTCGCCGATCGATTCGGCAAGGTTCGTCGTGAAAGCGATAACGTCGTGGTTGGTAGTCTTCTCGATCTCGTTGATCCGTTCGACGGAAAACTTCGCCTTCGCTTTGATCTCTGCCAAAGCCTCGCGCGGAATCGTTCCGTTCTCGGCGTGTACTTCGCACACCGCGACCTCCACATCCAACCACTTCTGAAACTTGTTCTGCTCTGACCAGAGCGCGCCCATCTCGGGCAACGTGTAACGATCGATCATCAGTGCTTCTTGTGCCTTTTCGTGGCTTTATTGTAGTGCCGTTGAATTTACAAAATAGCGCGCCAGCAACCAGCGTCCATTCTGTTCGATCAACGTAAACGTCTCCATTGCTTCGCCGCGTTCGAAACGGGTTTGATAGGAAAGTATGTACGCATGACCCTTCAAAGCGCCACCGGAGTTTTGCTGTTCGGTTGCTGAGTGGAGGGAGCGATGTTCAACTTTGCCGAGTTTCTCGCGCAGGGTTTTGAAAACCTGGGTTGACTGTTCGAGCGTGGAATCCTGCTTCCAAAGGTCTGACGACTCGTTGTAGATCTGTTCGTAACGTTCCTGGTCGATCTGCTCGCCGACCGTGTTGACGACGTCCTGAACTTCAATCGGCACTCGCCCGCGTTCGGTTTGTTGTCCGCACGCGCACGCGATCGTCAGCAACAAAACAAGCCCGACCGCTTTTATACCTCGATCCAGGGCGTCGGCTCCTTTGGATAAGACAACTGGACTTGTGTGTCGCACGGAAATAAAGGCGTCTTTTCCTGCAACGCGACTTCGGCGGTGATCTTCGCGAGATACGGATTATTCGCGCGTTGCGAAAGGTGCGCCAACACGATGTACTTCGCACAACCGTCGAATCCGTCTTTGATCCAATCGGCCAGGTCTTCGTTAGACAGGTGGCCCACGCGCGACAAGATGCGTTGCTTGAGCTCCCACGGATAATTGTCGCAGGCCTTGAGCATGTCGCGGCTGTGATTCGATTCGACGACGATCGCGGCGCAACCGCGGAGTTGTTCCGAGACGAGAGTGGTGATGTGGCCGAAGTCCATCACGGTGGCGATCTTCACGCCGTGATGTGTTGCGGTGAAGCCGAAGTTGTCAACGGCGTCGTGCGGAATCGTGAACGGGTGAAAGTCGATCTCGCCGATGCGAAAGTCCTGGCTCGATTCGATCTGTTCGACGCGGCCTTTTAGCGCTCGATCGCGGCGGCGTGGTTCTTCATTGTTGACGTTGAAACGTTCGCTGACGTAAGCGTCGAGCGTTTTCGCGGAGATGTAAACGGGACAATCGACGGAGCCGAGAAGTACGCGAAGACCGCCGGCGTGATCGCCGTGTTCGTGCGTGACGAGCACTCCGTCGAGTTGTTGTGCGTCTTCGCCGACGAGCGCAAGGCGGCGAACAATCTCTTTCGCGCTCAAGCCGGCATCGACGAGTACGCGTGTGTTACCTGCAACGATCAAAACTGCGTTACCAGATGATCCGCTGCCGAGAACGGTAAGTTTCATAAGCCACAAAGAGGCACAAAAAACAGGAGTAGAAAGACAGAGCACTATATCAGAGCCGTGTGAGTTTTGTGCTTTTTTGTGACTCAGATAGTGAGGCGAGAACGATCGACTTTAAACCCGTTGAGATTTCCCAGTGCGCCGAGTGCGAGTGTATCGGATTGAAAGTAAGTGCGCGCGATTTCCTGAAGCTGTTCGATGGTTGTATTTCTGAGTTTCTCGATCACTTCATCAGGCGAGATACGACGTCCGTGAATGATCTCTTGTCGCGCAAGCGTGCTAGCGCGCGCGCTGGACGACTCGAGCCCGAGCAGGATCGACGAGATCGCCTGGTCCTTCGCGATGCGCAGCTCTTCGTCGGTGACGCTGTTGCGCACGACCTCGCGCAACTCTTTCAACGAAAGCTCCAACACCTCGTCGAGTTGCTCCGGAGAAGTGCCGGCATAAATATTGAACACGCCGACGTCTGAAAACGCGCTGCCCGCCGCGCCGACGGAATAAGCCAGCCCGCGTTCTTCACGAATCTTCTGCCACAGGCGACTCGACGTTCCACCGCCGATGACCGACGCGAGCAAACTCGCCGCGTAACGATCTTCATTCAACGCAGACGGCCATGGCGTCGCGAGTACGAGATGCGCCTGTTCGAGTTCGTTCTTCTGCTCGATCATGATCGGCGCCGCGGGACGCGGGCGGCTGCCGTCGATTGCGTGCGGCCGCGCGGCGACGCCACTCTCGCAGCCATCGAAAGATCTGCCGACGAGCTCGATCAGACGATCGTGGTTAACGTTTCCGGCAGCGGCGACGACCAGGTTGCTGTACGAGAACTCGCGCGCGTGAAACGCGACCGTGGTTTTGTGATCGAAGGTCGGAACAGTTTCGCGCGTGCCTTCGATCGGGCGTCCGAGTGGTTGATTCGGGAAGTAAGCCGCGTTGAAGAGTTCGCCGAGAAGTTCGTCGGGCGTGTCCTCGACCATTTTCATCTCTTCGAGGATGACTTTTTGCTCGCGTTCGAGGTCTTCCTGGTCAAAACGTGGGCTGGAGATGAGATCGGCGAGCAACTCCATGGCTTGCGACAAGGCGGTGTCCGCAACCTTTGTCGTAAAACCCGTCATCTCATGGGTCGTATAAGCGTCGAGATGTCCCCCCAGACGGTCGGTTTCCACGGCGATATCGCGGGCACTGCGAAGCCGCGTACCCTTAAAAACAGCGTGTTCGATAAAGTGACAGATGCCATTGAGTTCCGGGGATTCGTGACGCGAACCCCGGCGCACCCAGATTCCGGCGGTCACCGACCTGAGCCCGGGCATGTGTTCAGTCAGGACGGCAATGCCATTCGGGAGTCGTGTCGTTTGAACGTCGTCAATCATCTAGGAAACCATAAGGGCTTTGGCACCGCGGTTGAATAAGGGGTCCTGAATCCTAGCACGGCGGAAAGTGGGCGGCAAATGACCCGATTTACCCCGTGGTTCTTGACAGTATTTAGGCACTGAAGGACAATAGTTGCCCTATTTTTGCTGATTCCCCATCGGTCTCCTCGAGGAATCAGTTTTGGTGCCTTCATTCCGAATCGGCAAACCGAATCGGCGACAAGTGGGACTCTTGTAGCGGAGGTCGTTAGCGCATGAGAAGAGTTGTCGGTTTAAGCTTATCCCTGCTCGCACTCATTTCACTATCTGCTGCCCCGATCGAAGCAGGTAGTTCAAGCAAGACACTCGCGACCATTTCAGGAATTGTTACCGACAACAAGGGAAACCCGCTCGCTGAGGCACTCGTGTCTCTAACGCGTGAAGGCGCTGTGAAGCCGTTAGTGAAACACACGCTCACCGATCGACAGGGAAAGTTCGTCGCGAAGGTGACGCCGGGCCGTTATGGAATCAAAGCTATCGCGAGTGGATTCGGTGAAGTTGCTTTCAACGCAGTAGATGTGAAAGCGTCTGACGAACTCGTCTACAAGTTCAACCTCGAGCCGGTCGGTTACGGCAACACGTTGCCCGAGCGCCGCCGCGATCGTGACGACGTGAAATGGACTTTGCGATCCGCGCAGAAGCGACGCTCCATCTTCCAGCAGAACGAAGGCGAAGACCGAACTGTCGCGGCAGTCACCGACGCCGAGAACAACAAGACCAGCACTGAAATGACTGCCGATGCGCAGTCCGCGTGGTTCGCGCAAGGATATTCACCGAAAGCACACGGCGTTATCGAAAGCTACGTTGGCAGTAACGGCTTCTCTTCCTATCTTGGTTTCAACTTCGCTGTCTCAACACCTGTTTCCGATCAAGTCGAACTGATTTTCTCCGGTCAAACAGGAACTGAAGATGCACCGGAACGCATGGAAGTGACGACGCGGTTCCGTGTCGGCGAGCGACACAAAGTTGGCGTGACCGCTTCAGGTGCACGTTATGAAGCACCTGTTTGGACCGTAAAAGGAACCGATCGAGAAGATCTCGCGGGGCAGGTTTCATTGCGTGCTGTCGACGAGTGGATCGTGCGCGACGGCATCGTGATCGTGATGGGGCTCGACTACTCGCGTTTCATCGGCGCGGGTGGCGCGCAGAGTTTCAGTCCGCGTTTCGGAATTCAGTTTGACGCAAACGCGCGCACGCGAGTGAAGGCTGCTTTTGCGTCGGGTGGTGACGAAGACGGTATTCAAAGTGTGGCGAGGTTTGAAGACGAACAGGTCGTCTTTCGCCGTCAGGCTTTGCGGCCAGTGGCTTTCGTTGACGGACAAGCAGTGCTCGAACGCAGTCACCGTCTCGAGTTCGGAATTGAGCGCGTACTCGACAATAGTTCAAACGTCGAGGCCACGGCTTTCTTCGACACGACCAGCGGCCGCGGTGTTGGCTTGATGAGTTTCCCGTCGTCAGCATTCTCGGGCGAAGCGGGCGACATGTTCGCGAGTGTTGCGAATCAACAAGGATCGTCGCGCGGTGTGCGCGTAGTTTATACACGTCGTTTGAATCGCGTCTGGACTGCTTCGGCAGGTTACGCATTCGGCCGCGGTCAACGACTCTCCGCCGCGGGCTTTGAGAGTCCGGCCGAGCTCTTCGAGAACGGGCTGTTTCAAACGGCAGCCTTACAACTCGGCGCCGGTCTTCGTAGTGGTACACAGGTGCGAACCGTCTTCCGCTTCTCTCCGGAAGCGACGGTCTTCGCGATCGACCCCTTTGCTGGCAGACTGGGTGTTTACGATCCCTCTCTGAGCATTCAAGTGACACAGGATCTGCCGAGTTTTGGTTTACCAGTTCGTGCGGAAGCTATCCTCGATGCGCGGAACCTGCTGGATGCACAGACCGCGACCGACAACGGCGAGTTTATGACCTTCGTTGGCACCAGCCGTCGGTCAGTTCGTGGCGGAATCTCAGTCAGGTTCTAGCTTCCAAATTCTCGGAAAAGTCCGAAAAGTTGGATTGATTTCAACGACTTAGCCCCCGCAGAAGCCTGCAGTAAACCACGCGCGCCACTAGGAACATTCCTTGCCTAAAACGCTCGGATCGCCTGGTGAAGAAATACGGGCGGAGTTGAGGAAGCTTGTGAAAGGTTCGATACTCACAACTAAAGCGTGGTTCCTGCTGATCGGAGCAGCACTCCTGATCGCGGCCGGCGTCCTCAACTTTGGCCAGCGCGCGCGCGAGGAAACACCGGCCTGGGACGGCGTCGAATGGGTCGATACCAACGACGGTATCATCGCTAAAAGTATTGAGAAGGGATCCGCGGCTGACCGGGCGTGGCTGCTTCCCGGCGACCGTTTGGTAGGCATCGCTCTCGATCCACGCGCCAAGCCTGACGAGGTTGTTAATGCGCGTGACATTCAGATCTATCTCGACGCCGCGAATGTTGGTGGCCAGTTGCACTACCGAATGCAGCGGCCGTCCTATCCTGTCGAAACACGCAACTACTGGGCGGACCTCGACAATCTCGGCGCCATTCATCGCTGGACGCCGCGCGTTATCTACATCAACATCATCGGGCTCGCGTATCTGTTTGTTGGTTTCTTTGTACTGTTCAAGCAAGGCGGACGCGCGCCGTATGTCTTGCACTTTGCGACCCTCTGTCTCGCGGCTTTTGTCTTCCACTTCTACACACCGACCGGAACGTATCGCGATCTCGATCTCGCAATCGCGTTTCTGAAGAACTCGGCATTCATATTGTTCGCGCCGCTGTTTCTGCATTTCTGCATTCTGTATCCGACGAAGCAGCAACTGTTTCCGAACAAGCGCTGGCGAGCGATCGTGCTTTATGTGCCGGCGATTCTGTTGCTGTTGGTGGCGTCGATCGTGTTTCTCCCGCTGGGCGCGTTTATTTATCTCAGCACCGCGTTGCGAGCGGTTGGCATTACGGCGGGTGGCGTTTCCGAATCGTTTATCGACGCCTTCTATCGACTCAGCTTCCTTCACTTTGTCGCCGGGCTCGTCGCGAGTGCCGCGCTTTTATTGAGGTCTTATTTCACCGCGAAGAATGCATTGGTCCGCCAGCGGATGAAATGGGTCGTGTGGGGCACGGTACTTTCAATCACGCCTTTCATCCTGCTTTACGGCCTCGCGTTCTTGTTTGGCGCTGCGACAGATCGCTGGCTCACCGACGTCGCCGTGTTGGCGCTGATCGCGATCCCGTTCGCGTTTGGTTATTCGGTGCTGCGTTATCGTTTGATGGACGTCGAACTGGTCGTGCGCCGCGTGTTTGTCTATGCGTTGACGACGCTTGCAGTGGCGCTGCTGATCGGCATGGCTGTTTACATGGGTGGTCTCTACGCGTTCGGGTCCGACCAATCGTTCAGCTCGGGTGAGATCACGTTGCGCGTGGTTGCGGCTGTTGTAGCGATGGCGGCGATCGTGATGGTTGCCGCGCCGGTGAAAAACTTTCTGCAGGAACGCGTCGATCGGCTCTTTTACGGCGAGCGTTACGATCTCAGAAACAGTTTGCTCGACTTTGGCCGCACGCTTTCCGCGACGACCGCACTCGATCCGCTGCTCGATTCGTTAGTCAGCCGTTTGCAGCAAGTGATGAACGTCGGGCGCGTCGCGATCTTTATCGAAGATCGGCAGGCGCGAGATGGTTACGCCGTTGCGCGATCGGTCGGGCTTGATGGCGCGCTCTTCGTGCCGAGTGATTTTCGCGAAATGATTCGCGTGCGTTCGGCTGAGACGGGCGTCGTTCGCGCCGACGATCTGGATCTTGCTGTCGATGCGAATGTTTCCGCGCGGCGCTCGCTGCATTATTACGTGCCGTGCGTGGTGCGTGGCCGCATGGTTGCGGTGATCGGGCTGGGCCGCTCGGTTGACGGCGCGCTGCTCTCGTCGGAAGACGTTGAGATTCTGCGCACCGTTTCAGGTTACGTTGCGGTCGCGATTGAAAACAGTCTGCTCTACAAAGATCAGCAAGAGCGTGCGAGTGAGTTGAAACTGCTGAAAGAGTTCAACGAATCGATCATTGAATCGATCAACGTCGGGCTGCTGGCGGTGGATCTCGAA
>DATEHX010000131.1:0-6769 GCA_035279345.1 Pyrinomonadaceae bacterium
AAAATCTGGCCGCGATCGTCGGCCGCGAAAACGTGCTTTCCAAGGCTGACGAGCTGCTGGTGTACGAGTGCGACGGCCTGCCGCAACACAAACATCGCCCGCGCGCGGTCGTCTTTCCTTCCTCGACTGAAGAAACCTCGGTGATCATGCGCGAGCTTGCGCGCGCCGAAGTTCCGTTCACGCCGCGCGGCGCGGGAACCGGACTCTCGGGCGGCGCTCTCGCTTTGAATTCAGGCGTTGTGATCGAGTTAGCGCGCATGCGCAAAATACTGCGGATCGACGCTGAAAACCGTCTCGCGATTGTGCAACCAGGAGTGGTGAATCTTCACGTGTCGCGCGCGGCATTGCCTTATGGTTTGTATTACGTGCCCGATCCGTCGAGTCAGCCGAGTTGCACGATCGGCGGCAACATCGCCGAGAGTGCAGGCGGCATTCACTGTTTGAAGTACGGCACTACGACGGATCACGTCGTCGGCTGTCGTGTCGTGTTGGCAGGCGGTGAGATCGTCGACCTCGACGGGGAATCTGATGGATACGACTTGCTTGGCGCGTATGTCGGATCGGAAGGAACCTTTGGCGTCACGACTGAAGCAACGCTGAAGTTGAGTCAGATTCCTCCCGCGGTCCGAACGCTGCTCGCCGAGTTTGGTGAGGTCGACGATGCGAGTCACGCCGTATCGGCGATCATCGCAGCGGGAGTGATGCCGGCGGCGCTGGAGATGATGGACCGTGAGATTATTCGCGCGGTCGAGGCCAGTGTGTTTGCGGCCGGACTTCCGCCCGACGCAGGCGCGGCGCTGTTGATCGAGTTGGACGGAATCGAAGCCGGACTCGATGACGAAGCGCGTAAAGTGACAAGCATTTGCATGGAATACGGCGCGCGCAACTGCCGTCTCGCGCGCGATGAAACGGAGCGCAAGAAACTGTGGGCCGCACGCAAGGGCGCGTTTGGCGCCATCGGCCGCATCTCACCCGATTCGATGATTCAGGACGCGGTCGTTCCGCGTTCGCGTCTGCCTGAAGTCCTGCGAGCGGCATACGACATCGCGGCACGGAATCAGTTGCGAATCGCGAATGTGTTTCACGCGGGCGACGGCAATCTGCATCCGTTGATCTGTTTCGACTCTCGTTTCGAAGAGCAGGTGAAGCGAGTCAAAGAAGCCGGGCGCGAGTTGATGGAGGTTTGTGTCAATGCCGGCGGCACGATCACTGGCGAGCATGGCGTCGGACTAGACAAACGCGAACTCCTGCCACTCGTCTTCTCCGAAGCAGATATGAACGCGATGCTCAGCGTCCGCGCGGCCTTCGATCCTCTCGGCCTCTGCAACCCCGGCAAAATCATTCCCATGCTACGCGGCTGCGGCGAAGGCCGGGCAATTGCCACAGATGACACGGAAACCACGGATAGGTGTTCACCTCAGCCGCGTGACCGCTTTCAATCTCAGCGTACCGATTTGTCGTTTCAAACGTCCGTGAAATCCGTGCCATCCGTGGCTTTTCCTTCGTCCACGGAAGAGCTAGCCGAGATAATGAAACGCGCCGCGGGCGAGCGTTGGACCGTTGCACCCGTGGGAGCAAAAACCTTGCGCCACAATCCTTCTACTGACGTCGTTATCGACACGAGCCGTCTCGACAAAATCCTCGAACACGAACCAGCGGATCTGATCGCCGTCGCGCAAGCTGGTGTGACGCTCAGTACCTTCAATAAAAGACTTTCCGAGAACGGCCAATGGCTACCACTCGATCCGCCCGATGACGGCCGCGCCACACTCGGCGGCGTTGTCGCCACCGGTCTCGGCGGCGCGCAACAATTCGGCTATGGCCGCCCGCGTGGCTCGGTGATCGGCATGACTGTCGTTCTCGCCGACGGCAACGTCATCAAAGCCGGCGGCCGCGTCGTGAAGAACGTCGCGGGTTACGATCTGTGCAAACTGTTTACCGGCAGCTACGGCACGCTCGGCATCATCACCGAACTCATCTTTAAACTGCGCCCGCGACCCGCACGCGAAGCAACAATAATCGGTACTGGTCCAATCTCCCACCTTCTCGCCGCCGGCCGCGCAATCATCAACGCCGGACTCTTTCCGGTGGCAGTCGAGTTGGTATCATCGACTCTCGCGACTCGCCTCGACATCAAAACCGAACCGGCAGCCGCGGCTCTCCTCGTTCGCTTTGCGGGTAATGAAAAAGCCGTCGATTACCAACTCGAACAGGCCGTTGTCCACATGAAAAACTGCGGAATTGTTTCAACCGAAGTTTTGTTGGCAGACGTGCAACTCTGGCTCTCGCTGGCGGCTTTGCCGTTACAAGAACCGGCTTCGTTTGCGACTCGCGTCTTGCCAACCAAAGTAGCGGAGGCGATTTCCTCTTTTGACCGCGAGGCTCTTTGGCAGGCGGGACTGGGCGACGGACGGATCAGAACCGCGGATCAAGCCGCACCAAATGCCAAACGGATAAACGCCCTCGGTCAACATATTAGGCAACAACTCGATCCTTTCAACCTTTTTAGAGGACATGAACATGAACACGCTGCGTAAGTTCGGACACATTCTCTTAGTCCTGATCTTCATCAACGCTTCCGTCCCCGCGCGCGAACCGGTGCGCGGCAGACACGGCATGGTCGCCTCTACTAACGAAGTCGCCTCGCAGGTTGGCGTCGAAATCATGAAACGCGGCGGCAACGCCGTCGACGCCGCGATCGCCGTGGCGTTTGCGCTTCAAGTCACACATCCCGCGGCCGGCAATCTTGGCGGCGGCGGCTTCATGATGATTCGACTGAAAGACGGCCGCACGACCGCGATCGATTATCGCGAGATGGCGCCGGTTGCTGCTCATCGCAACGTTTATCTCGACAAGAACGGAAACCTGATCGAAGGCGAAGGCGGTTCACTCGTCGGCTATCGCGCTGCGGGCGTGCCGGGCACAGTGCGCGGCATGGAGGTCGCGCTCAAAAAATACGGCTCCGGCAAACTGACGTGGAGCCAACTCGTGGAGCCCGCGCGCCGGCTCGCTGCTAACGGCTTCACCGTTACCTATGAACTCGCGCGCTCGCTGTTTTCGAGTCGTGAATATCTGTCGAAGTACGCGGAGACGAATCGGATTTATTTGCGTAACGGCAGGTTCTACAGTGAGGGCGAACTCTTCCGCCAACCGGAGCTCGCCGCGACGTTTTCGCGTCTGCAACGCTTTGGTCCAAATGAGTTTTACACGGGCGAAACCGCACGGCTGATCGCCGCGGACATGAAACGCAACAACGGGCTTATGACGCTGGAAGATCTGCGCGGTTACGTTGCGAAAGAACGCGCCCCTGTGCGCGGCAACTATCGCGGCTACGAGATCATTTCGATGCCTCCACCGTCGTCCGGCGGCGCCGTGCTCATCCAGATGCTCAACATCCTCGAAGGCTTCGATCTCAGTAAACTCGACGCGTCGTCGTCAGAGCGTTATCACCTGATGGCGGAAGCGATGCGTCGCGCGTTTGCCGATCGCGCCGAGTACATGGGTGATAGTGACTTCGTGAAAGTCCCGATCGCTGGATTGATCGACAAGTCGTACGCAGAGAAATTGCGTTCGACTATCAACACGGAGCGCGCTTCGAACAGTAACGATGTGCAAGCGGGCCGGCCGGCTGGTTATGAGTCGGAAGAGACGACACACTTCACGGTCGTCGACGCGGAAGGCAACGCCGTCTCCAACACTTACACGCTGAACAATTCGTACGGCTCGGCGGCGATGGCAAAAGGCACCGGCATCCTGCTCAACGATGAGATGGACGACTTCGCCGCGAAACCCGGCACGCCAAATATGTATGGCCTGATTCAGGGCGAGCGCAATGCAGTCGCGCCCAGGAAGCGGCCGCTGTCGGCGATGACGCCGACGATCGTGTTGCGCAAGGATGGGAGTTTGTGGTTCACCGTCGGCAGTCCCGGGGGTCCAACGATCATCAACACCGTGCTCTGCATCGTCACCAACGTGATCGACTACGAGATGAACATCCAGCAAGCGATCGACGCGCCGCGGATTCATCACCAGTGGTTGCCGGATGAACTCGTCGGTGAGCCGTCCGGCTTTTCCAGCGACACGCAACGTGCGTTGACCTCGCGTGGGCACACGCTCGGCAAGCTGCGTTATCTCGGCGATGCCGAAGGAATCATGATCGAAGAGAAGACGAAGATGCGTCTCGGCGCGACCGATCCACGCCGTAGCGACGGTCAGGCTGTTGGATATTAGATCCATTTCATCCGTGTCCGTGTCATCCGTGTAAATCCGTGGCCCAACTTGCCGCCCAGGAACAAAAGCTGCTCGCCTGCATTCACTGCGGGTTATGCCTTGAAGCCTGCCCGACCTATGTGATCACGGGCAATGAGAACGACGGACCACGCGGGCGGCTTTATTTAATGCGCGCGGTTGCGGAAGGTCGGCTTGAGAACACGTCGGACGCCTTTCGCACGCATATCGATCGCTGTCTTGGTTGCCGTGCGTGCGAACAGGTTTGTCCGGCGGGCGTTGAGTACGGCCAACTGCTCGAGCACAGTCGTGAAGAGCTGTTGCACGCCCAACCTAAGAACGACTTTACTGACAAAGCATTACGCTTTGCGTTACGGCATTTGTGGTTGTCGCCGAAGCGGCTGCGAATGTTCTTTGCGAGTGCCCGGCTATTTCGCGATCTCGGCCTTGCTCGCCTATTACTTAAAACGCGACTCTTCACACAGCGGGTTCGATTTGCCTTGTCATTACTCGAAAGCTCTCGCCCGATATTTCCCACGCGCAAAAATGTGAGCGCCGTCCAATCCGAACGCCAATCCCCGCGCGTATTGTTGTTCACGGGTTGCGTCGGCGAGGGACTATTCGGACGCATCAATCGCGCAACCGAACGTGTGTTGCGCGCTAACGGTTTCAACGTTGAGGCGCCAGAGGACCAGGTTTGCTGCGGCGCCTTGCACGCGCACGCCGGCGATCTCGATGGAGCGCGTGAATTGGCGAAAAAGAACATCGCGGCTTTCAACTCCGGCGCACCTATTATTACGAATGCCGGTGGTTGCGGCGCGATGCTGGCGACTTATGGACATCTTCTGGAAAACGATCAAACCGTGGCGGAAGCAGCAGCAGACTTCAGCCGGCGAGTGCGTGACGTGAGTCAAGAGCTCCAAACAATTGAACCGCAATCCGTATCCGCGACCGCGAGTGCGAAGTGTACTTACGACACCTCTTGTCACCTTTTATATGGACAAAAAGCGGGTGAGGCGTCACAGCAGATGCTTCGCTCCGCGCTTGGTCCAAACTTCGTTCCACTTGAAGGCACTGAGCGATGTTGCGGCGCGGCGGGAATCTATAATCTTTTGCAGCCCGAGATGTCAGGGCGCGTGTTGCAGGAAAAGCTGGACCACGTACGCGAAACTGGTGCTACCATTCTCGCCACCGGCAATCCCGGCTGCCAGATGCAGATCGGCGCGGGCGCACAACTATCAGGTATGAAGCTGCAGGTTTGTCATCCCATCGAACTCGTCGACGAAGCGTACGCCGAAGCCGGTATTTACGCGGATGGAAAATAGAACTCTCAATCAAACGACGTTGATGATCATCGCGCCGTTGCTGATCCTTACAGGCATTGCCGGGTTTGTTGTTCCTGCTCAATACAGTTTGATGAGCAATGCGACGCCATATAACCTGTTTCACATTATCTTCGGTGCGCTTGGCTTGGTGTTGCTGCAAACGAAGAGCGATCTCGCGGCGAGTGCGTTCAACCTGGGATTCGGTCTGATCGATCTTTACCAGGCGCTGGCGAGCATGGTTGGCTTGGCGCCGATACAGTATTTTCAATGGACCTACGCTGACGACGTGGCCCACGTCATCCTGGGGTTCGCGCTCGCGATTATCGGTGGATACGGGATTCGCCAATGGAAGGAGACGACCGCATGAGCGCTATCGCACAGACCTTCACCGACACGGCAGTGCTGGACCTCGACGCACTGCGGCAAATGACCTACACCGAACTCGACACGCTATACCGCAGCGCGCGCTGCCCGAGTGCTATCTCGGAGTTGAACGGAGACACGCGCGGCGCGATGCTCGCGTGGAGATCTCCGCGCACTGGTCCAATCGCGTGGTGGCTACGCACCTATGGCGCATCTTCAGCGTTTTCGTGGAAAGGCAAATCGTTCCAGGGCGAACAGGAAGAAGGCCACGGCATCAACCGTGTAAACTTCTTCGGCAAACGACGCTGGTTTCCGTTCAAGACCCGCTTCGCACCTTCTTTTCTCGACGGCAAGCCAACCTTTCAGCTCGATTACTCCGGCCCCGCCAACCCACCCTTCATCCGTTCGATAGTAGACGAAATCCGTGAAGTCGCTCCCGGCCTTTATCTAGGCCCCGCCGCCTTGAACTTCCGCGGCCGCCCACGTGCCGTTCTCTTCTTCGCCGTCAGCCACAGATAAGGACGGTGTTTCGCAGGGTAAACCGTTGAAACGGTTTCTCAATTACATGAAAGTTTTCCACCGGGCTGAAGCCCGGTGTGAATGAGAAGGCGTTTGAAGCAAAGCCGCGAAGGACGCGAACCGTGCTGTGGCTTTGTCTCATTCTCACAGTCCTGCCAATGAAGGGGCGTACTACGTTGCGGTGGCTTTGTTTCATTCTCACTTGGCCCCTGCCAATGAAGGGGACGTACTACGTTGCGGTGGCTTTGTTTCATTCTCACTTGGCCCCTGCCAATGAAGGGGACGTACTACGTTGCGGTGGCTTTGTTTCATTCTCACTTGGCCCCTGCCAATGA
>DATEHX010000132.1:0-7798 GCA_035279345.1 Pyrinomonadaceae bacterium
TATCGGCGAGGACGAAGAAGGGATATGGCTCAGCGAATTTACGAATGACCGCGCGAAGATCGCCGCCGCGCTAACGCGAGTGCAGCAGATCTGTGAAAACCCGGGCGCTGCACTGCCGGAAGTTACCGCGCAGAATCAGAAGGCTGCTGAGAACACTAAGGCCATCGAGAATCCGAAGGAAGTCGTATCAACCGAAGTGATCAGGGGCAGCAACGGCGCAACGATCACGCGCAAGACGATGCGCGACGGTTCGGTCAATGTTCAACGCACAAACAAGAAAGGCGACATAACCGTTGACATGGGCGACATGTACGACCTGTCCGCCGCAGTGCGCGACGCGACGCGCAAGGCGCAAGCGCTTCGACCCAACTCGCAAGTGTCTCTCGTGTGGGTGTCTGATGGCATCGTGCCGATTTTTTTCGAGGACCGCGATGCTACGGAAGAGATAATCATTCGCGACAACGTGATCTTCAACGCGCTCACTGTTGAATTGCGCACGTTGTTCAAGTTTCTCTTACCCATCGGGAAACCGATTGCGGGTTGGGTCGGACTGAGTATCTACGGCAGCGCGAAACATCTGGCGCAGCGTTCGGGAGGTGAAGCAGTGAAGGTTGGGCGTGTGAAAGACTACGGTGCGGGTCTTTCGCGGATCATCGGCAACCTGACGGCGCGCTACAGTCTCGGCTTCACCCTTGCGGAGAACGAAACCGACGACGGGCGCATGCATCAACTCGAAGTGCGCGTCAAAGCCCAGGACGAGAAAGGCAAAAAGCGAAAACTCCTGGTCACCTCCCGCCAGGGCTACTACATGACCGAAACCAAACCCGAAGCCACCGTCCGCGCGCAGTAGCCACAAGAGGCACAAGAAGCACAGGTGAGTTCAAGCCTTTGTGCTTCTTGTGTCTCTTGTGGCCTTAAATAAATAGTTCGGCTGGTACGTGGAAATAATTCGCGAGCGCTCGCGCATGGGTCTTGCTAATGCCGCGTTTACCATTGAGCACTTCGGAGGCGATACCTTTTGAACCAAAAACTTCCCACAGTTGACTCTGCTTTACGCCGCGCGCTTCCATCAAGTGAGTTAGCACTTCAAGCGGCGTAGCCTCATTCGGCCGATAAAACCTCTCCTCAAAATCTTCTATCAAACGAGCAAGCAGTTTCAAAAGTTTTTCTTCTTCAGCCGATACCTTCTCACCTTTTTGCATCAACTTCTCGACAATGGCCAACATTCGGGCGTTCTCTTCCTCAGTCTCGATGACCACGGGCATGGTGCGAGACAAAAGACGCCTGTAACGCACCGGATCAATTCTGCGGACTGCCGTATTCATTCTTCCAGTTCCCCCGGTCATACTCCTGATGGGTCATAATCGCAACGATGAAGACCGTTTGGCTGCGGTAAACGATTCGGCTAACTAACCGATACTTATTGCCCTTAATGTTGAAAACCATATATCGGTCCACCAGGTCCGCACTTGGATAAACCTGTTTGAGTTCGGCCAGATTCTGCCACCTTGCTTTCTTAACCACCGTATACCACGCGTTAAGTGAACCCGCGGCATCTCTGTGCAGTGAAGTAAAGTTGCGGATACGTTTGAAACTAATCACATTCATCGTCAGGCCGTGAGGTAGCACTGCGGTTAAGCCTCAATTGAAAGCGGATGTTCTCATCTTGAGAACCAACTGTCAAGCAGGCTTCATTTCAGGACAGAACAACTGGGTCGCCGCGTTTGGCGCGGAGGAGGAGGGCGGCGGAGCCGCCGTTGATGGAGAGTTCGAGGAAGCCGGCGCTGCCCCAGATGGCGAAGAGTTTGTCTTTGCCCGCTTCGTCGGCGAAGAATCGGCGAAATTGTCGAATTACTTTTCGTCCGACGAGCAGCTTGACTTGATCCAGGTCAGGGATATCGGCGCGCGTGAAGTTAGTGATGCAGTTGCCGAAATGATCGATGTGAATTATGCGGCCCCGCAGCGATCCATCCTGGTCCCGCACAGGAGCTAGCGGCGCCAAGCGCACCTCGTCTTCAATCCGTGGCCCAAACTCGTTCGGCTTCACACCTGTGGAAAGAACTGCGGCTACGGGTGCAAAAACATCACGCCCGTGAAAACTGGAACTCGGGTTCGGACGAAAGTACTTCTCTTCAGTGAGCTGAAATACTTCGTAAGCTGATTCGCGGTCGCAGATGTAACTGAACAAGCCATTGTCTGGTCCAACAAAGTAATGCGAACCGGCGTGAACTACGATCCCGCGCCGCGCCGAGCCCACACCGGGGTCCACCACAGCGACGTGAATTGTTCCGGAAGGAAAGTCGCTATAACAGGTGAGCAAAGTAAAAGCGCCGGCCTCGATATCCTGAGCCGGCACTTCATGCGTTATATCGACAACGGAAACTTCCGGGTTGATCGTGAGGATCACACCCTTCACTGCTGCAACGAAGTAGTCCGCCGTCCCGAAATCCGTGAGTAAAGTGATAACCGACTTCACATCACGCCCGTGTCAGTTGAAGTGCGGATCTTCAAATGCTGACCGCGTTCGAGACGAATGTCTTTGCCACGTTGAGTCATCACACCGGCAGTGCCTGCGCCGCCGCCGATGATCGCGCCAATCGCCGCGCCTTTACCGCCGCCCGCGATCGCACCGATGATCGCGCCGATGCCGGAGGCAGCGCCGACTTTGGCAGCGTCGTCCTTCGTCGAGTCACGGCCTTTGACGCCACCTTCCGAATCGATGTTCGGCTCGTTGTCGCCACCCATCGGCACGATCTCGACGAGCTCGGCATGAAGTTCGGCAGTGCGATTGTCAGGCGAACGAATCTGATCGAAAGCGAGCTGGAGTTGAGCCGTGCCCTTAACTTTGCCAGGACGCTTCACCTGTGCGATGTGCCCGTCGATGATGTAACCGGCATATTGCGCCGGTTCGACAACACGCGCCTGAATTCGATCGCCACGCTGGCTGGCGTCGGTGGAAACGGGTGTGATCAGTTCGAGCGCGAGAATCGTGTTGCGTGGAATCGCGATTGGACCGATCGGCGTTGCTTGGAGATCGTCGTTGTTACTGGAAGTCGTGTTGACAGGAGCCGTTGAATTGTCGCCATTGGCGTCGCCGTTAACGGCGGCAGTGGAACCACGCTTGCGAAATCCTGCCGGCAGCGACGAGTCGAACTGCTGCTGTTCGTAACCCGCGGAGTAGCCAGATTCAAATCCCTGCTGGTAACCATCACGATAATCTTCGATGGTTCCCCAAGCCTCGTTGAACGAACGATCGGCGCGTTGATAGTCCTCTTTAGTTTGATAATCACGCGGCGCTTTGATGGAGATGTCCTTGTAGCCCGCGGTGTAGCCGTCAGAATATCCAGTGCGATAACCACGCTCGAGCGCGGTCGATTGTCCCTGCGCACTCGCAGAGACGATGGCCAGCAGTCCGCTAATGCAGACGCTCAATACAACCACCAGGGGAAGCTTTAGATATTTCATTGGTTATGTCCTTCCAAAGAATTACGGCCTCGATAAAGGCGTAGCGTCTTGGGAGAGCCAACCTCGTAGCGTGCGCATGCTAACACAATAGTTTCGCTTCTTTATCCACAGATTAAACATATTCCACAAGCGATCTGTGTAATCTGTGGATGCTTGACGCTCCAGAATGTGGGACCTAGACTCAAAACTGACCCTTCAGATGCCGTCTTCCGAGCTAGAGGTTGGGCGGCCAGCGGTTGAACTTTCATGCCGGAACGCAGAATTTACCTGGATCACAGCGCCACCACCCCCGTCGACCCGCGCGTCGCCGAGGCAATGGCGCGTGCCGTCGTGCAGGTTTTCGGAAATCCATCGAGCGTTCATGGCTATGGCCAGCAGGCCCGCGCCGCGGTCGATCGAGCACGACGCGAAGTCGCAGCACTCATCAACGCACGGCCCAACGAGATCATCTTCACTTCCGGCGGCACGGAAGCGAACAATCTGGCAATTCGCGGCGTGTGCGAGGTTGCTGAAGCGCACGGCCGGCACATCGTCACGTCCGCGATCGAACATCCGTCCGTTCGCGGAGTTTGCGCGGCGTTAGAACAACGCGGTTGGGAAGTCACGCGGTTGCCTGTTTATGAGAATGGGATCGTGCGGGTTGAAGACGTGCGCGAAGCGATTCGCCCGGACACCGTGCTTATTAGCGTGATGATCGCCAACAACGAGATCGGCACGATTCAACCCGTCGCTGAGATCGGCGCGATAGTTCGCGAGCGACGCGCCGCTGGTCAACGATATTTATTCCTGCACACCGACGCCGTGCAAGCAGCGGGACGCATGGCTTTGAACGTTGAAGAACTCGGCTGCGATCTACTCACGATGTCCGCGCACAAACTTTACGCACCGAAAGGAACAGGCGCGCTTTACTCGCGACGCGGCGTGCGGCTCGCCGGTCAAAATATCGGCGGACACCAGGAACGCGAACGCCGCGCAGGCACGGAGAACGTTCCCGGCATCGTCGCGTTTGGCGAAGCGGCAAAACTCGCGCGCGAGGAATTACACGAGCGAACCGGACACGATTCGGGTTTGCGGGAGAGATTTGAGCGGAAGGTTACGGATCTTATTCCTGACATTGTCTTGAACGGCGACCGCACACAAAGACTACCGCACCTCTCAAATATTTCGTTTCGCTATATCGAAGGCGAAGGATTGCTGATCAATCTCGATCTTCAAGGTGTTGCGGTCTCGACTGGTTCGGCGTGTTCGTCGGGAACACTCGAACCGTCGCCGGTGATACGCGCGCTCGGCGTGAGTGATGAAATCGCCCGCGGATCGATCCGCTTTAGTTTTGGTAAAGAGAACACTGACGCTGATGTCGATTACACGATCGAGGTGTTGGTCCAGTCTGTCGAACGTTTACGCGCACTCTCGCCGTTGAACCGGCCGCTCGCCGTTTCCTAACCCGTGCCATACTCCGCCGCATTCAAAGATCATCTGGCGCATCCGCGTAATGCCGGTGAGTTGCCGGAAGCTACTGTCATTGCAGAGCAGACTAATCCTGTTTGCGGTGACCGATTGCGACTATCTTTAGCTGTTAAAGACAACCGCATCGAAGCAGCACGCTACCTCGCGTACGGCTGCCCGCCAACACTCGTGTGTGGTTCAGTTTTGACGGAATTGGTTACAGGAAAGACGACGGATGAAGCAAAGCAAATAACACGAATCGATCTGCTCAACGCGATTGGCGGCCTGCCTTCACGCAAACATCACGCTGCCGCTTTGGCTATTGAAGCTCTTAACGCTGCGGTGTCCCGACTACCCTAGGCCGTCCGGGCGCGGCCGGTTCAATCGTTTTGCCACGATGATATTCAGGACCGCAATACTTCCTCGGTTCCGTTCCTAACGTAAACGTCTTCGTGCGGATGATCGGACACGTCTCGACAGCGATCAGACCAGTGGTCGGGTCGATGTCCAACGTGATCGTTCCTTCGAGACGGCTACCGCCATCGGAGATCACAGCCGGTCGCCGTGGTGATGGCGACGGCGACGGCATTTGAATCGGATCCATCGGTTGCGGCTCGATTCCGGGCGTCGGTTCAGGCAACTCTTCAGGCGAAGCTTCTTCGGTCGGCGTATCCGTTGGCTCGCTTGGACCAGTGCCGTTGATGAAATACTCGACGCGTTTTTCAGTGTCCTCCGGTTGCGTCGGCGCACCCGTCTTCGGATTGACCTCGACTTGCTCGAGGCCCGCGGGCTCATCCCAATCGCCGTCCCATTCCGGATGTTCAGCCAGCGCAACCTGCATGAAGTCAGACCAGATCGGCAAAGCAGAATTGGCGCCGGTCAGACCGAGTTGCGAACCATCGTCAAAACCAACCCACACTGCGCACACGAGATTCGGCGTGTAACCCGCGAACCAGCCGTCGCGCGACGTGCCAGTCTTGCCCGCCAGCACGGCTTTCAAACCACGCTGGCGCACTTTATTAGCCGTGCCGCGATTGACAACGTCTTTCATGAACGACGTCATGACATAAGCGACTTCCGGCCGCAGCACTTCGTTCTTCTGCGTCGTCGGCGCGGCGATCGTGACGCCGTTGCCGGTCGTGATGCGGTTGATCGCGATCGGCGTGGTGCGAGTTCCGAGATTCGCGAAGGCCGTGTAAGCAGAAGCGATCTGCAAAGGCGTCGCCTCACTCGTGCCGAGCGCCATCGCGGGATACGACCGCGCGGGTTTCGGCAACCCGGCTTTCGCGGCCAGACTCATGACGCGCCCGATCGTCACTTCCATCGCCACTTCAACCGTCACTACGTTCAGACTATGCACGAGCGCATCGCGCAGCGTTACCGGCTCGTGACTGTACGTCTCGCCAAAGTTGCCGGGCGAATACTCCTGGTTGTCGTAAGTGAACGTCTTCGGCTCGTCCATGTAAGTCGTGGACGGCGTGATCACTCGCGGTATCGGATCGTAAGCAGTATTCAAAGCCGTGGCGTAAACAAACGGCTTGAAAACAGAGCCCGGTTGCCGCATAGCATCAGACGCCCGGTTCAACTGGCTCTTCGAATAATCACGGCCACCAACCATTGCCACGATCTCGCCGGTCTTCGCATTCATCGCCACCAATGCCGCTTGCAACGTACCCGGTTCGAAACGCTTTGACTGAACCTTGTCCAACGCCGCGAGCTGTTTCGTCAACGCGGTATAAGCAGCACGTTGGAGATCCATGTCGATCGTGGTGTAGATACGCAGGTGTTCGGTCCCGCTCCCGCCAGCGATCATGTCGCCGAGTTGGTTCTGTACGTAGTCCGCAAAGTACGGTGCGTCCGAAACGTCGATTCGGCCTCGCGTCGGCACAACTTGCAGCGGCGACTCTTTGGCCTTCTTCGCTTCGTCCGCGGTGATTGCGCCGGCTTCAGCCATCGAGTCGAGCACTTGATTTCGACGTGCAGTCGCGGTTTCGATTTTTGTATACGGGTTGTAGCGATTCGGGCTGCGAATCAGTCCGGCAAGAAATGCTGACTCCGCAAGCGTGAGGTTGGTTACGTCCTTATTGAAATAAGCCTGCGATGCCTCACCAAAGCCGTTGATAGAAAAACCCGCCTGCTGACCCATGTAAACCTGGTTGCAGTAAAGCTCGAAGATCTTCTCTTTGCTCAGACGCGTCTCGAGGATGACAGACATGTACGCCTCGGACGTCTTGCGCCGCCACGTTTGCTCCGGCGACAACAACAGGTTCTTGACGAGCTGCTGCGTGATGCTCGAACCGCCTTGCCGCGCGATCGGCGAATTGGGATCCGAATCGACGCGGCGCACAAACGCGCGGATGATGCCGCGAACGTTTACGCCGTAGTGCTCGAAGAATGAACGATCTTCGGTGACGGTGATCGCTTTAACAAGATGCGGCGGTAGATCGCCGAAGCCGATTACTTTTCGTTTTGCGCGCTCGGTGCCGGTGACTGAACTGATCAACTCCGGTTCGAGCCACGTGCGTTCCAGCGACGAGCGATTGTCGAGATCGTAAAGCGAGTTGATCGCTTTACCACTGCCATTGAACTGCACGCGCACGTGCAGGAACTGTTGGCGTCCATCGACACTCGCGGCGCTACTCGGCTCGATCTCGACTGTGGTGCCGTTCGCTATGTAACGCCCACGAGACGTATCCGCTTGCTGAGCCTTCTCAACATAACCGGCACGCTTCAGAAACCCGATCAGATCGGCCTGCGAGATCGTCTCTTCAACGCGAAGCTGCTTCGGTGCGGCATAGATGCCGGCGGAACGCGTAAACACTTCCCCGGCGAGCAAATTGTCAATGCGGCCGGAAAAGACAGTCCAGTAATAGATCAACACGCCGAG
>DATEHX010000133.1:0-6609 GCA_035279345.1 Pyrinomonadaceae bacterium
GAAGTGTTGCGGCGTTTGGACGTGTTGGAGAGCGAGCGTTTGCCGAAACTGTTTGAGGAGATGAAAACCCAAACCAAATGATCAAAGCGATCTTCTTCGACTTCAACGGCGTCATCATCGACGACGAGACGATTCAAATGAAGGCGTATCAGGAAATCCTGCGCGGTCATGACGTCAACATCACTGAAGAGTGGTACTTCGATTCGTTGGGGATGGACGATCCGACGTTTGTGCGGTCCATGTTTTCGCGCGCCGGTAAACCGTTGACCGATCCGGTGCTGACGTCGGTGATTGAGGCGAAGACGTTGATGCATCGCGACATCATCAAAGATGAGCTCCCGTTATTTCCCGGTGTGCTTACGTTTTTGAAAGCGGCGTCGCGGCACTTCTCGCTTGGTCTCGTGAGCATGGCGAACATCAACGAGGTTGGCTATGTGTTTGAACGTGCCGGTCTGACGCCGTTGTTTTCCGTGGTCGTGACTGCGGAAGATACACAGGTGTGCAAGCCCGCGCCGGATTGTTATGCGTGCGGTTTGGCGAAGTTGAATGAGAAGCGGCAACGTGAACGTTTGTTGCCGTTGTTGGCGTCTGAGTGTTTGGCTATCGAAGATTCGCCACCGGGAGTTCAGTCGGCGCGTGGCGCGGGCATGCGAACGCTTGGCGTGACGAACACTGTTGATGAGAAAGAGTTGCGAGCTGCGGGTGCCGACATCGTGACCGGTAGTTTGGCGGATTGGACCGTCGATGCAGTCCGTTTAGTCTTCTGACAGAATTACATGCAAAACATCTTGTTAATTCTGTGAGTCCTATCAAAAGTAAGTTATGAGTTTCCTCGACATACTTCATCTCGCGCTTCGAAATCTGCGGCAGGCGAAACTGCGCGCGACGCTGACGACTATGGGCGTGGTTGTCGGTGTGGCGGTGATCGTGACGATGGTTTCGTTTGGCCTCGGTTTGCAGAGCAACATGCTCGCGCGTTTCAAAGCGCTCGATCTGTTCAACGAGATCCTAGTGTACGGTCGCGGACTCGGCACTCTCGCTGGACTCGATCGACCTTCACGTCGAGATGAAGATGGACGCCGCAACCAGGAGTCGCGTGGCAACAAGCCACCGACGCGTATCCTCGACGATGCCGGCATTAAAGAGATCTCGGCAATTGACGGCGTCGCTTACGTCGAGCCGAGCGTGAATTTTCAGGTTTACGTGCGCTCGAATGGAAAGCTGTTGAGTCAGTTCGTCGGCGGCGCAAACATTCCCAACGCGGCGACTCGTTTTCAACATTTCTCGGCGGGCCAGATGATCTCGGCGCCGGCCGCCGATGAAGCGGTCGTGTCCGAACGCTTCCTTCGCGACTACGGCTATGACAAGCCGGCGGATGCCGTTGGCAAAACGATTGAGTTGCTGGCCCCGCAATCCGGCGATCAAAAAGAGCAGGAAGAAGAGACTCCAAACTTCTTCGGCATTCCATTGGACGAACCGGGGATAGACGAGTCTGCGCCCGATGTCGAGACGAAAACGTTTCGTATCGCCGGTGTTTTGAGTACCGAGATCAGGGAAGGCGCGGGGCAGGGCGGCATGCGCGGCATGATGCCGAGCGCCGGTATCTACATTCCTTTACAGGTGGCCCACGATTGGACCACTCGTCATCGCACGCCGATGAGCCAGGTTGCGCTCGCGCTTGCGCGCCGTGGCGGAAATCTTGGCGAAGGCCAGACTGAAGGTTACGACTCAGCGGTGGTGCGCGTGACCGATCCCGTGAAACTCCAGGAGGTGCGGCAGAAGATCGCGGATCAGGGATTCGGCAGTTTTTCGATCGTCGACGAGTTGGACCAGATCCGCACCGTGTTTCTGATCATCGATTCCGTGTTGGGACTACTCGGCGGCATCTCGCTCCTGGTCGCGTCGTTTGGCATCGCCAACACGATGATCATGTCGATCCTCGAACGCACGCGCGAGATCGGCATCATGAAAGCGATCGGCGCGGAAGATCGCGAGATCAAGTTGATCTTCTTCGTCGAGGCCGCCGTGATTGGCGTCACTGGTGGCGTGATCGGTGTGTTGCTGGCGTGGGGAATCGACACGCTTGCGAATCGTCTTGCCTATCGCTTCATCCTCAAACCACAAGGCGCATCATTCATCGATTTCTTCGACCTGCCGCCTTATCTAACGATCGGCGCAATTCTCTTTGCGTTAATCGTTTCAATAGCAGCAGCGCTCTATCCCGCTTCCCGCGCCGCGAGGATCGATCCGGTGCGTGCGCTGCGTCACGATTAGTGTTCCCGCAAAGACGCAAAGGCGCAAAGAAAAGCAATTCGAAATGCAACTCCTGGTTCTACTTTGCGCCTTTGCGTCTTTGCGGGAATAACTCAACTACCCAGTGCAGTTCCGCAGCGATTACAGAACCTTGCGGACGCGTCCTTCTGCACGTGGCCGCATGACGGACAATTGCGCCCGACGTTCAGGTTGGCGCCGCAGGAGGAACAGAAATCCGAGCCGATCGAATTCGCCGAACCGCAGGTGCCGCAACGGCCCGGTAGCGGCGGTACGTAGCCGCCCGCTTTGCGCGCGATGTGATCTTCGATTATCTTCCAAGCGTCTTCTGTAAGTTTGTATTGCCAGTACGCGCCGAGCGCTGCCAACGCCAACAGCGGGGCAAAGACGATCGCGCCGACGGCAGCGACTGCGGCTTTGTCGAACCACTTCTGCATGCCAATCTCAACGCGTGTGCCGCCAGACTCGGGCGTGATCTTGATCGTTAACGCCGATGAGAGCCCGGTCAGGTCGCGTAGTGTGTTCGACTTTCGCGCCTGGACGATGCTGGTGGTCGAAACCTGGAAAGTCTGCACTTCAAACTCGCTGTCAAAAAGACTTCGCAGTTCGGTTGTCAGTTGTGGGAGATCGATCTCTACGTTTGGGTAATAACGACTGTCCATTAATCAGCATCCTTTCGATGCAGACTCGCTCGCATTGTACTATGAGAACCTTTCTAATCCTTCTACTGCAAATACTTCTGCTCGCACCACCGGCTTTCGCACAAACCGCAATCATCGACGGTTTCAGCTCCGAGCGCGCGGTCGCGCAGCGCCGCTGGGAAGAACAGTTTCGCGCCGTGCCGTCGCCAAAATCGGCCCGCGAACATTTGCGCCGGCTGACACTCGAACCGCACATCGCCGGCAGTAAAGAAGATTACGCGACCGCGGTTTACGTGCGCGATCAATTGCGCAGTTACGGCATCGCGGCTGAGCTCAGGCAGTACGACGTTTGGCTCAACTATCCGAATACGCCGCCGGTGCTCGAATTGATCACCAAAAAACGTCAACCGCTGAGCATTCGCGAAGCCGTGGTGCCCGGCGATCCGTCGTCGTCGCATCCGAAGATCACACCGCTGTTCAATGGCTACAGCGCGAGCGGTGATGTGACCGCGCCGGTAGTCTACGCGAATTATGGTCTGCCGCCCGATTACGAAGAGTTGAAGAAAGCGGGCGTCGACGTCAAAGGAAAGATCGTGATCGTGCGCTACGGCAATTCGTTTCGCGGCGTGAAAGCGAAGGTCGCACAGGATCACGGCGCGATTGGCTGCATCATCTATTCCGATCCGGCCGACGATGGTTACATGCAAGGCGACGTTTATCCGAAAGGACCATGGCGTCCCGTCGCGTCGGGCCAGCGTGGTTCGGTGCAATATTTGTTTGACTATCCGGGCGATCCGCTGACGCCAGGCAAGCCGGCGATTGATGGCGTGCCGCGTTTGAAACCGGAAGAAGCGACTGACCTCACACGCATACCGGTCCAACCGATTGCTTACGACGTTGCGAAGCAGATCATCGCGCCGCTGAAAGGACCAGTGCGGCCGCGTGGTTTTCAGGGGGGATTGCCGTTCGCTTATCACGTCGGCGGTACAGACGACGTGAAGGTCCGTTTGAAGACGGACATGGATTACAAGATTCGTCCGATCTGGAACGTGGTGGCGCGCATTGAAGGAAGCACGGAGCCGAACCGGTGGATCGTGCTCGGCAATCATCGTGACGCGTGGGTGTTTGGCGCGGTCGATCCGAACAGCGGCACGTCAGCGATGCTGGAAGTGGGCCGCGGGTTTGGCGAGTTGTTGAAGCAAGGATGGAAACCGCGGCGCACGATCATTCTGTGTAGCTGGGACGCGGAAGAGTATGGCTTGATCGGTTCGACTGAGTGGGCGGAAGAGTTTGCCGGTGAGCTGAAAGAAAAAGCCGTCGCGTATTTGAATCTCGATGCGGCGGTTTCGGGCAATCAATTTGGCGCGTCGACGGTGCCGTCGTTGTGGAAACTGATGCGTGCAGTGACGCGTGATGTTAAGGATCCGAAATCGGGTAAGAGTGTTTACCAGCAATGGCAGGATCACTCGCGCGAAAATCGCTCGGAAGAAGAACGAGTCACGAGTGGTGAAGCGCGTATCGGAGCGCTCGGTTCCGGTTCAGACTACACGCCGTTTCTGCAACATCTCGGGATCGCGTCGACTGACATGGGGTTCGGTGGTGATTACGGTGTGTATCACTCGGCATACGATTCGTTTTACTGGATGGACCACTTTGGCGATCCGGGGTTCGTTTATCACGTTGCGGCGGCGCAGGTTTGGGGCACGTTGACGTTGCGGCTTGCTGATGCGGATGGTTTGTCGTTTGACTACACGGATTATGCGAGTGAGATACGCGGGTTCTTTCGCGAGGCGATGAGAGTCGCGGGTTGGCGCAAGCTTACAGATCAGTTTGACGATAAGCCGATGCTGGAGGCGATTGACGACTTTGCGAAAGAGGCGGAGCGGATTGAGAAGGCGCGTCAGGACGCGATTCGTGGCGGGGATCGTTCGCGTCTTGCGAAGATCAATGATGCGTTGATGAATGCTGAAAGACAGTTTATCGATCAGCGCGGGTTGCGTGGGCGTGCGTGGTACAAGCACCAGATCTACGCGCCCGGTATTTACACTGGTTACGCGGCGCAACCCCTCACGGATTTCCGTCAAGGGCTTGACGATCGCAGTGGCGCGAATGCAAAGGAAGGTTTAGAGAGAATAGTTGAAGCCGTGAAGCGCGCTACAGCTACTTTGAAGACCGGTCGCGACTGAAGTTAGCCACAAAGAGCACAAGAAGCACCTCTTGTGCCTCTTTGTGGCTAGTTCTTGGCTTTCGCTTTCTTATCGACTTCGGGTGGGAGTTTTGTGACGGCTTCGAGGATTGATTGAGCGTCTTCGTTGAGTAATTCGAAGCTGGCGATCTCGGCGTCGTTCTTGGCTTCGACGCTCATCGGTTTCAGCTCGGTCATGATCGTGTTTACTGCTGTCCCAAGCTTGCGCAGCGATTTTGCGATCAAAGGATTTCGTTCGTCGCGCGAACTGACGTCGTCGATGTTTGTGATCGCTTCGTCCAGAATACGCGCGATGTCCGAGACCAACTCCGCACGCGAACCTGTCGGAAGTTCACCCCACTTTTCCGCATCTTTCTTCGATTGCTTGTCTTTCGGGGCAGTGGCCGCCGTACCGCCCTTTATCACGAACAAGCGTCGATCCGCCGCTTTAATGAAAACGTCAATACGCTTGTCGAGCATCTGCGCTTCCTTCACCAAATCGACTTCCTGCGGCGTCAGGTGATCGCGCTGTTGCGCGGCAGCGATAGACGCGAACAACATTGCACCAAGAAACAAGAGGACAAGGAATGTGCGACTGATCATTGTTGTTTACTCTTAGGGGTCGGCGTTGGTGTTTCTTTAGGTTTGTCTTCAGGCTTTTCCGCACTCTTCTGCTCGCGCAGGACGGTGTGGCCGTAGAACGAGTTGAGCGCTTCCGTGCGGCCGTCGCGGGCAAAGTCTTCCGCTTTTTTGATCCAGACCGCAAACTCGAGCGGCGTGACGCGGCGCATTGCAGTCAAACGTGGACCATGCGCGCGGAGCGCCATCTCCAGTCGTTTATAGAGATCGCGAGTCTTGCCGCTGTCTTGTTTGAGCGCGCCCAACGCTCCGAGCGCGTTTTCGATCAGGGCGTGATAGGAGCCGACTTCTTCCGAAGCTTTCTCGTATTCTGTCTGCATCGTCAGTTGTTCGGCGCGGGTTAGATGTGTGACGGCGAGATCGATAGTCAGCTTCAGTCGATCCTTTTGGTCTTTTGTTTGATCGAGTTGCCCCCGCTCTTCTTTGGTAATCACTTTGAGCGGCGGTGGCGCGGGGAGCGGAGTCGCTTGCGGTTGTGGCTGCTCGCTCTGCGCGCGCACAGACGGAAGATAAACACACGCCAGCAAAAAGACGGTGGTGGTTAAGATAAGCGTGCGTTGTAGTGCCAACGACATTTCTGAGTTCAACTGTGCTGAGTTCAACGTTTTGAGTTCAACCTTTAGGTTGTCCTTGTCAAAGCAAGCTAAAGCTTGAACTCAAAACGTTGAACTCAAAACGTTCAGGGCTTCTTCTTGGCGCCCTCTCCTAGTTGAATTTGCCGGCGCAGACTCGGCAAACGCAGTTTGACTTTATCGATCTCGAGTTGATTCGTGCCGGCGTTAGCCTCGGCCAGAAACTTCTCATACGATGCGAGTGCTTGCGGGTATTCTCCAAGATAATCATGCGCGGTGGCAATGAAATAATGGGCCACTA
>DATEHX010000134.1:0-20894 GCA_035279345.1 Pyrinomonadaceae bacterium
ATGGGCCAGAACAGGATGACGGCTGGATAACAACGCTCGGCTGATAAAGCTCGCCTCACGCATCTTTCTCTTTAGGAACGTTGTCTTCTTCATTTAGTCGACGCGAGAATAAAAGAGCAAACCACAGAACGCAAGCAGACCGCTGGACCAAATAAGAAAGGCCCTGTTTTTTAGACAGAGCCTTTCCAGGCTTCGATTATCTGGTCCGTCCGTTAACTCTTGACGATCTTGACGTTTGAATCGAGTTTGATATCAAAGTCGCTGGGATTAATCTTTTGATTCTTCTCCAGACCCGTCAAGCGCACGGTGGTTGAATCGTCGTTCTTCTCGACGATCTTGGTTTGGACCGGCATACCGGAATTATCGATCCAGACTTCCGCGTATTTGTAACCGGCGTTGCCTTTCGGAACCAACGTCAGGTGAATGGTGCTAACGCCACCCCACAAAGTCTCTTCGCGCACGTCTTTCACCGGCTGAAAGCGGGCTTCGAGCTGCTGGCGCGACATGTTCATCATGTCCAGCATGCCGTTGGCTTTGTTCTGCGATCCAGCGCGACGAGCATCACCGGTGTAAGCAACACCGAGTGCGGGACGCAAAATCGTGTACTTATTGTTACTGACCGCGAACACCTCGCGGCGTGGGCTGCTCCAGTCAATGCGCACTGCGGCTTGCCGTCCACCGGTCGGCATGTAGATCACAACACCGTTATATTTATCCTCAACGCCGAGCTGCGAATTGTACTTAACCATGCTGATACCGGCCTTGAGAGTCTTCAACGTCGCGCGATTCTTCTCCATCCGGCTCAGAACTGAACTGACGAGGCCTGCTCCCTGGCCATTGGTTGTGGCCGGGAACACAAATACCAATGCGGAAATTATGAAAGCTATCATCAGGCCCGCGGGAATCAATCTCTTCATACTAGCTCCTTAACCTCTTGCTCCTTTCCCTCGGAACGGCAAAAAACCTCGTAATTATAGGGAAAGGTCACCGTATGTCAACCTCGAAACTGCGTGTTCGACCATCCGGGTCGACTACTTTTCGAACAGCTATTACCTCCACCTTGGCACGGCCCGTCAGGGCCTTTACATGTTGTTCGATTTGACCCTTATCTGCTTCGTTACCAACAACTTCCGGGCTCAATACCAAGGTTCTGGCAACTGGGCTTTGATGCACCGTATCTGGAGCCCGTTCGCTACTCGCAAACCAGCTTTTTGGTGTCAAAAAAATGAATATTAAAATGACCACACACAGGAGATCCCATTGCCAGGTGTTTCTCGCGTAGTTCCAGAAGAAGATCTTCTTTAGTGTGGAAATCACGTTCTCAAGCTTGCAAGTAAGCAGCCACAGGATGTGTGGCTGGCGGGTCGGTGAATTGTAACATTTTCGATTGCCAATTGCCGATTGCTGATTTGAAGCAGGGCCTTGGTACGCTGTCTTTCAATCGGCAATCGAAAATCGGCAATGCTTAAAGCCGGACTGAAGGTGCGTTTTCGACAATGTGCCCGTCGCGCATCTGCACGATCCGTTTGCACATGGCCGCTGCTTCGGGATTGTGAGTGATCATCACGATGGTTTGATTGAAACGATAATTCAGTTCCTGAAACATATTCAGGACGAGCGCGGAGTTTTCCGAATCAAGATTTCCCGTCGGTTCGTCCGCTAAAACGATTGCCGGCCGCGTCACTACCGCACGCGCGAGCGCCACTCGCTGCTGTTCGCCGCCAGATAATTCGAGCGGTTTGTGGTGCAACTTGCCCTCTAATCCCAACAACCTGAGCACTTCGCGGCGACGCTCCGGATCGCCACCGCCGTTGCCATGAATTCGCTCCGCCAGTCGGAGATTTCCTTCAGCCGTCAAAGTCGGAAACAGGTTGAATCTTTGAAAGACAAAACCGATCTTTTTGCGCCGCACTGCCGTGCGTTTCGCGTCGGATGCCGCTGTGATGTCGTCGCCGTCGATGACGATGCGTCCCGACGTCGGCGTCAAAAGGCCGCCGAGCAGGTGAAGCATCGTCGATTTGCCGCAACCAGACGGTCCCATGATCGCGACAAACTCGCCTTCCTGCACTTCCAACGACACGCCACGCAAAGCCGGTACGTCGACTTTACCGATGCGATAAACCTTTTCCAGATTTTCAGCTTGTAGAATCGTTCTCATCGACTACTGATTAGCGGTAACTTTCTTGTTCTGCGCGTCAAGATCAACTTCCGGCAATTGCCACTTGTTCTCTAATACAAATGCTTTCTGAGGGTATTGACGATCCAGTTCGACTGACGTCGCGTCCTGATAAGTGATGTTCAGCTTGTACTGATCCTGCGGTCGCGTAATCTCAATCTTGCTCGGCAAGGACGCGGTCGTGCCATTGCCAATCGCTCTTTCATTGGCGTAAGAGACGTCGGTGATGAGCGCGCCTTTGTCGTCGTAAGTTTGTACGCGCGCTAAACGAATCCCACTCACACGATCGAACCAGAACCGTCGCGTGAGTTTCGCTTCATTACCTTGCGGCTGCGAAAACTCTTCGAGCAAATAATAACCACGCATGACGCGATCGCTTTTATTCGACTGGCGGCGCGTGTCAGCTTCTTCCTGAAAAAACTGGCTCTGCACGTAGATCAAACCGTTATTGGGTTCGATCGGACGAATCATGAACGCGTCCGTCAGGTGTTGCGGCCGCAGATTCGAGAGCGCGCTGACGGTCTGTTTTTCAGTCTTCTGTTGATCGTTAGCGCTGTGATTCGCGTCGGTGTCGAGTTTCGCGTAGACCGCGCTGTTCGTGCCCTTCACGAAGCGCTTGTACTTCTCGTCACCTTTCAATACTGCCACGCGGAAGTGCTCGCCGTCCGAAGTCATCTGCGCGATGTCGACAAACGTGAACTGAATAACCAGATAGATTTGCCCCGGACGCTGCAACGTTATCGTGCCGTCAACCAAACGATACTGATCGGCAATGCCCGATGAAGCAAATGAAGTATCCTCAAACTGAATATCGACCTTACCGTGTATCGATTTGACCGTGGAAAGGCGATTCACTTCCTGTACCAGACGCTCCTTATTAGCATCAGCTAACGGGGTCAGGAGTTGAGGAACTGTGATCTTCCTTTTTGCACCAAACAGACCACAACCAGCGTTCAACAGCAGGATCGAAGCGACGAAAACCGGGAGTAGCAATCGGGTTAGTCGGGCTCTGGACGGGTTGAAGTGTTTGAGCATCAGCTTTAAGCCGCCAATCATACGTCAAATATTACAGAATCGCGAAATAAGTCGAATAGGGGTTATAGGCCCTGTATGACCTATATTCCTTCAATTCAACAGCAGCGGTTCTTTCCCAAATTTGGCTCTTAGCCCATTGATCGTGTTCACGATGCTTGGTCGGCTTAACAACTTCTGTTCCAGTCGATGCTTGCCGGGGAAATCGAGCAGCATAATTCCGAGCAAAATAGTCAAAAGACCCTGACCGGGAACACCTGGCAGCGACAGTACGACTCCGAGCGCGACCAGCAACACGCCGCCGATGTTTTTGCCTATCAGGGCCGCCACTCGCAACGCCGGATTAGCACCTTCCATAAACTTCCGCTTACGAGACTTGGCGAAGTGATCCGCGGGAAGTTTGACGAGTATGAAGGACACAATGGCCAGATTGATAAGAAACGACGCCACAAAGAGCGCCGCACCGATCAATATGCTGCTCCAGGTAATCGCTAAGGTAAGGTCAGGCATCGGGCGCGAGAGTCAAGAAGTGATTTGAATAAGTCGTCAACGATCTGTTTGGCCGGGCCTTCGAGGTGAAGCTCTGGATTCTCGGCGACTTCCCAGAATTCGTCGAGACCGCGTCCCCCGGCGCGTTCGAGTGCAAGTGCTTGAATGAGTAAGTCGATCACGTCAGCGGCTTTAACGAGCCGCGCTTCGAGAGTGTTCCGCTCTTCATACTCGTGATAGAGATTTGTGTAGACCTCGTTGTTGTTAGTGAGATCGCGAAAAGCAGCGGTCTCAGCGTGCTTCCGGGCTTCGGAACCAAAATACATCGTCGCCGTGCGGGGCATGTCGCCGACGCGTGCTTCGGCCCAATCGTGCAGCAACGAGATGCGCAGGATCTTTTCAACGTCCACCGCGACGCCTTGCGCCGTCAGTTCATCGGCGAGCAGCATCGCCGTGACGCTCACGCCAAACGAATGAGCGGCCACGGATTCGGTCCCATTCGGAAAACCGCGCAACACCCAGCCAGTGCGGTCGAGACCTTTCAGCCGTTGTAACTCGATCAGTGTGCTAAGCATTAAATACTCAAGCGCTCCGTCAGGAGTATCCGTTTACCTCCCAACGGAGCGTCTGAATCCAAACCTACCGAGATTTTACCTGCAAGCAGCGTGCTCGCAGCCACAGGCTATTTCCGTTACGCCTGAATCTTCGGCGTTTTCACAGTACTCGCTACAGTAATCACTATCGCGTTCCGCCATACATTGGCAAACGCCGTGGTCGCACTTTTTATTCTCTGCCATATTTACCCCCTGCTTTCTCGTTCCCCGTGGTCTATCTTACTGCGGGTTCAATGCTAGCAATTAAGGAACCGCACGAACAACAACCGTGCGGCGTCTTTCACCCAACGTGAGCACGAGCGGCTTGTCCAACTGAATCGGGTGCGACTCGCCGTCAATTACGATCACCAGATTCTGCGGAGCCCGCGTCAACGTCGCAATCTGACTGTTTGGCACGATGCGCGGCAACAAGTTCGTCGCCACGACGCGCCAACTCGCCGCTTCACAACGAATTCTCAAGCCCGGTGTGTCTGTTTCGAACGACTCGTTCACGGCCAGCGCGTCTGCTTTGAACAGCCCTTCGCCACAACGTACTCCCGCCGCGTCGTAGAACGTGACAAACCCGGAAACGAACGCGTACGGGATCGCGCTCGTGTTTTTAACAACTATGCGAACGTTCGTGATCGGCGCGTCAGGCGAGCCATTTAGAGCAGTAGTTTTCAACGTCGCCTCCAGCGCGGCAGCGCCGGTGCCGTCTGTTGCGACCGCTGCTTCGCTCAACGGCACACGCTTCTCCTCGGTAGTAGCTCCCTGGGCGTTCGCAATGACGGCACTGCATAACACAACTAAGAAGGCAGCGAGTTTTTTCATGTGAGTCGTCTCCTGTGAATTTCAGCGAATGATCGCATACATCAACTGGTCGATCGTCTGGCCATCCTTCGTCACGCTCTTTCGCAAACGGCCTTCGAAAGAAAACCCGGCCTTCTCGAGCACTCGCGCTGAAGCACCATTCCAATCAAACACGTGCGCAAACAAACGGCAGACATCGTAATGGGAAAAGGCATGGTCCGTCACGGCAATTAATGCTTCGGTCGTGATGCCTCGTCCCCAAAACTGTTCGCCAAGCCAATAACCGATCTCCGCCGAGCGCCGGGCCACGTCGGGTTGCACGGTGAAACCGATTCCACCGACAGCTTCATCAGCGACCGCGATGGCGAAATTCGATTCGGGTTTCTGATCGACGACCATGTCGAGCCAGCGGCGCGCATCGCCGGAAGTGTAGGGATGCGGAAAACGATCGCGCAGATTGATCCAGACGTTACGGTTGTTGGCGTGACGCACGATCGAATCACGATCGCGCCACTCCCAACTCCGCACACTGCACGTTTTAAGTTTCAGCTCCACTTCCCACACCGGGAAACCGTTGAAACGGTTTCATTTCTTCTCTTCCCAAAGACACCCGGCTGAAGCCGGGTGAGAATGAGAACAGACCCTTAAGTCTAGTGATCTCCACGTTATTGAGGCCGGCTTCAGTTCCACCCAGTGTTCACTCTCATTCACACCCGGCTTTAGCCGGGTGTCACGCTCCACACTAAGAAGAAGAAACCGTTTCAACGGTTTCGATCCTCGGTAAGATCGCCGCCCCGCGCGGCATAATGAATCCCGTTCGGTCGGGTGCGCCTTCGAGCGCTTCAGCAATCGTGCGCACGGGCGTCATACGCATCAGTTTCACTTGCTCGTCCGGCAATTCCGAAAGCAGACAGACACGATAACGCTCAGCTTTCGTAAGCAAGGCCCACGCCGTTTGCCCGTTGACCTCATACTCGTTTCGCAATCGCCCGGCCAACGCACGCGAATCGCCAGACTCAAACCACTTCAAAAAATCCGGACGGCCAAGTCCATCGCTGCACTCAGCGAGCAACACGATCGTGCCTCCATCCTTGCAGGCATGACTCGCCATGTCGAGCGCCTTGTGCGCCTGAATCAAATTGATGTCGTAAGGAAAGCCGCCGCAACTCGCAATCACGACTTCTCGCCGCTCCGGAATCTTAACTGAGTGCCGGTCCAGGTAATCGTCGCACGCGGCGCGATGCGCGAGACGCCAGTCACCGCAGAACAACTTCACCGCGCGTTTCGCCGGGTCAACAATCGTGTTGATGCCAAACGCCGGTTCCACCAGCTCAGCGATTCGCTCGCATTCCTCGTGTACTGCATTGCCATCGAGCAATCCCGTGCCGACACCCGCCCTGCGCGCGCCGGTCTCGAAATCCAGCGCGAGCATGTGCGTGGCCTTGATCGTTTCCGCTGACGCCAGACCCGGACAGATCGACTTGCGGCCGCCAGTGAATCCCGCGAAGTAGTGATAGTTAACGCCGCCCGTAAGAATCACGCGCGAGTAACGTTGCAGCGCGCTGCTGAGTTCAACCTCGAGGCCACTCTCCGTCGCGCCAAACGAGATCAACTTCGACGGATCGTAAGCATCGTGATGAAGCACCTGAAGACGCTGCACGATAAACGGCGTCAGCAGTTCGAGTTGCTCCTGCTCCGTCACCGGACGATGAATCCCGGTCGCAAAAATCACCGCCATCTGCGCGGGCGCAACACCAATCTGCACCAGACGCCGCACGACCAGATTAACCACCTGCGCACTCGCCGTGGGACGCGTCGCATCCGACACAACAATCAACACGGAATCGTCGCTGTCAATAATTTCATCGAGCGGAGGCGAGTGAATCGGCGAATCGAGGGCAGCACCTACTTCAAAATCACTTAACGATTTTTCTGAAATTGAATCGTCCGAAACGACCGCGAACCGATCCCGCTCCCAACTGAACGTCAGTGTGGTGCGTCCATAAGGGAGTTGGGTCTCGTTGCTCATCGTCCTAAAGGCCGAAGTCGATCAACGCTCTTTCGATCACGTGCAACGCGGCGAAATCCGAATCGCCCGCAGTGCGCGCTTCCGCCAGCCACTTGCGCAGTTGCCGCGCTTCTTCCATCGAACTGATGCGGCAACCGCCGGTGAGTGCGAGCGTCACCAGCGCATCGGGCGCGCCGTGAGTGACCAGCGCGGCTTGCAACGCCGCCTGCTCGCGTAGATCGAGCGTCATCAAAAGATTCAGTTCCATCCCGGATCAGTTTCTTCGCGAACGAAAACACGCGGTGCCCGCGTGACAAAAGTGAAACGTCTCGTCTTCGAAATCCGAAGTCTCCATCTGAATCGTCAAATGGTCGACCCCAAACCGGTCGTGCAGCTTCGTGCGCAACTCCCGCAACAACGCCGCCTGCGAAATGCTGTCCGCGTGAATCACGTGCGCGCTCAAAGCCTCGCGTCCGGACGTGATGGTCCAAACGTGCAGATCGTGAACGTCCGAAACTCCCGCGGTCGCGAGTATCTCATCCTCAACCGCCGCCAGATTGATGTGCGCCGGCGTGCCCTCCAGCAGCACGTTGGTCGACTCGCGTATCAAGCGCACCGAACCCCAGATGATCAAGACGCTGATAACGACGCTGAATAACGCGTCCGCGGCATACCAGCCAAACAACCACATGCAAACGCCCGCGAGAATCGCCGCGACCGAACCGAGCGCGTCCCCGATCACATGCATCCACGCGCCACGGATGTTGAGATCGATCTCGTCGTGCCCGTGCAGTATCCACGCGCAGATCAGGTTAACGATCAGACCGCCGGCGGCGACAGCGATCATCGGTCCGCTGCGGACTATCGGTGGCTCCAGCCAACGTTCGTAAGCTCCGTAAAAGATGAAAAGCGAGATAACGACGAGGGCGACGCCGTTTACCAACGCCGCGATGATCTCCAGCCGGTAATAACCGAATGTCTTTTTGGAAGTCGCCGGCCGTGAGCCGAACCACACGGCGGTCAACGCCAGCGCGAGTGCGGCAACGTCGGTGAACATGTGGCCCGCGTCCGCGAGCAACGCCAGCGATCCGGTCCACCAGGCGCCGATCGCTTCCGCAATCATGTAGACAAGCGTCAGCGACAACACCAGACTCAACCGCCGCCAGTTGTCAGACGAACGGCCGTGTCCATGAGCGTGATGATGCACGTGTTGCTGTGCTGGGGAGGTGGCTTCCATCGCCACAAAATAATGCCAGTGACGAGCGCGAACTAACAAGGGCGCGAACTACAAAGCCGTGAGACCGGATGCCGTATAGAATTCGCGGTAGAGTTCGTTGTACTCGTGGAGGGCGATATCCATCACGCGATCCAGATCGTCAAGATCGTTGACGTTGACGATCGCGTTCACGTTGTTGAGAAACGCTGCGTGTGCATCCATCGTGCGCAATGAGGGCGATAGGAGAACGAAGAACAAACGCCGCCGTTGCGAGGGCCGCAACACATTCACTTCGCGCACAACGAACGCTGAACCTTGCTCCGTCGAATCAAACTGCGGGTCGAGCAACACGAGGTCCATCTGCTTCGAACGCATCGTTTCGATCGCCTGGCGCGTTTCCTCAGCCACAAAAACCTGGTAGCCGCTCTCGGTCAACTTTCGCGCAACCGAATCACGCAAAGGTTCGGACGAACAAACCAGGGCTTTACGCTTGTCCCACGCCGGACGCGCACCCGGCGGGTCATTTTCCCGGCCCGTGCTCTTCGCGAGCAGTTCAGCGAGCATCTGCAGCGCGTCGGTTGGACCGACAGCGGCCTGTGGAGTTACCGGTTCGTAAGCGCGCGCGGTTGCTTGTTCGAAACGTGGATGATCGGTCGCGGGTGAACCACCGACGCCCAACGCGCTCTGCTCCAGCGCCGGACTCGAGGCACCGGAACTGATCGTGCTGTTGCACTTCGGACAGCGAACGTTGAACGGACGATTGGGCGACTTCTCCTGGTCCACCTGAAGCCGCGTCGAACATTTGGGGCAAACAATGATCATCTGGTTATTCAATCATGCCGAGCATGGAGCCGGAGTCTGAAAAAGAACTGGCGGGCATTGTGTCGACGTCGCGGCGAATGAAATCTTCCGCGGCCGTCATGCCTTTGAGCGTCAGGAGCAAATTGTTTTGGTTCGTGGCGAACGCAAGACCATCTTCGAGCGACACGATGTTTGATTCGATTAGTCCCTTGATGACCGTGTCGAAGTCCTGCATACCGTCGAGCTTGCCGTCGCGCATCGCATCGAGCAGCGACTTGCCTTCGATTTCGCCGGCTTCGATGTACTCGCGTGTGCGCGGACTCGAACGCAAAATCTCGACTGCCGCGATGCGGCCGGAGCCGTCTGCTTTCGGAATCAACCGCTGCGAGACGATGTAACGGAACGTCTGCGCGAGGCGCGTTCTGATGACCTGTTCTTCGTTCTTCGGATAAAGACCGATGATGCGATCGACAGTCTTCGAGGCGTCGATCGTGTGCAGCGTCGAAAGCACGAGGTGACCGGTCTCGGCTGCTTCGAGGGCGATCTCCGTCGTTTCGAAGTCTCGCATTTCACCGATCAGAATCACTTTAGGAGCCTGGCGCAACGTGGCGCGCAGCGCGGAAGGAAAATCGCGTGTGTCGTGACCGACCTCGCGTTGATTGATTGTCGAGCGCTTGTGTAGATGCAGATATTCGATCGGGTCTTCGATCGTGACGATGTGGTAGTGCTTCTTCTCGTTGATGATGTCGATAATCGAGGCTTGCGTCGAGCTCTTGCCGGAGCCGGTTGGTCCAGTGACTAGCACGAGGCCGTTGCGCAGTTCAGAGATGTCGGTTAATTGCGACGGCAAACCGAGCGATTTGAGCGTCGGGATCTCTGTCGGAATGACGCGCATCACGATCGAGTAGACGCCGCGCTGCTGAAAGATATTGACGCGAAAACGCGCACGCGACGGCAGCGAATAGCTCAGGTCCGCGGTACCGGTGCGCGCGAGCTTTTCGGCAGCGTCCGGATGGCCATGCATGAGCGTCATGGCGATGATTTCGGTTTGATACGGCGAGAGTTTCTGCATCCCGAGTGGCTGGACGGGCGTGAGTTTGCCGTTGATTTCTACTTGTGGCACCTGTCCGACCGAGAAGTTCAGGTCGCTGATCTTGTCGGAAACCAGCAACATACGTTCAATTATCGGAGGCAGATCGAAGAAGCTCATTTAGCTCAGAACTCCGGATTTTTAGGCCAAAATGATGTGTCGCCGCTGAGGTGGGCGTTGCGCGAAGGTTCCTGGATCTCGCGCGCAACCGTCGGCGATTCTCGCGCAAAACGATGATTAACGCAAGCAAATAATGTTGGCAAGTCGCCACAAAGAAGCACAAGCTATAAAACTCTCTTGTGCCTCTTTGTGGCCCATAGTCTACTGATCATGGCGACTGAATCGGCTCCAGCGCGGAAAACCTCACGAAAATTTGCCGGCGCGATGCCGCCGATGGCGACAAGCGGTAGGTCACCGGTCGCTGCGCGAACGGCTCGCAAACCCTCAAGACCCACCACGGGATCCGGGTTTTCTTTCGTGCTGGTTCCGAAGATCGGGCCGATTGCGAGGTAATCGATTGGCAAGTTTGAAGCTTCGAGCGCCTGGGCGATTGAGTGAGTTGAGTAGCCGATCACTGCATCGTCGCCCAACAAACGGCGCGCTACGTCGGGCGGCAGATCGTCCTGACCTAAGTGAACACCCGCGGCGCCCACTGCCAGCGCGATGTCGACACGATCGTTGACGATCAGTTGCACGCCACGCGTGTTCGCAACCGTGAGCGCCGCCTTCGCCTGTTCGTAAAACTTCAACGCGGGCGCACGCTTCTCGCGAAGCTGCACGAGAGTCGCGCCGCCTTCGGCAAACAGCGCGATCTGGTCCGCGTGTGACAAACCTGAGATTTGAGTGTCGGTGATCGGGTAAACCGGCGGAAGGCGAAAACCTCGCATGCTGCTACTCAGCCGATTCTTTTTTCTTCGGCCGCTGGTTTGCCGGCAGCACTCGCTTGCGCAACCTGATCGTCTGCGGCGTCACTTCCACCAGCTCATCATCAGCGATGAACTCCAGCGCCTGTTCCAACGAGAGTTCCTTTGGCGGCACCAGACGCATCGCTTCGTCGGCAGTCGAAGCGCGCATGTTGGTAAGTTTCTTTTCCTTGACGACGTTCACGTCGAGATCCACGGCGCGCGCGTTCTCGCCGATGATCATTCCTTCGTAAACTTTCGTGCCAGGCCGCGCGAACATCGTGCCACGCTCCTGCAAATTGAAAAGCGCATAGGTCGTGGTATCACCGGTGCGATCGGCGACAAGCGATCCCGTTGCACGGCCGCGCATCGATCCCTGCCACTCACCCCAACGCAAAAACATCGTGTTGAGCAGACCGGTGCCTTTTGTCTCCGTCAGAAACTCGTTACGAAAACCGATCAAACCTCGCGACGGCGCTTCAAACTCGAGCCGCACGCGCCCGGTGCCGTGATTGATCATCTTCGTCATCTGGCCCTTGCGGCGGCCAAGCGCTTCGGTGACCACGCCGATGAACTCGTCCGGACAATCAACCACCACCGCTTCGATCGGTTCGAGTGTCTGACCATCGGTATTGCGCGTGATCGCTTCGGGTTTCGAGACCTGAAGCTCGTAACCCTCGCGACGCATCATCTCGATCAGAATCGCCAGTTGCAGTTCACCACGTCCCGACACTTTGAACTGATCCGGCGATTCCGTGTCTTCAACTCTGATCGCGACGTTGCCGAGGATCTCTTTGTCGAGACGCTCCTTGACTTGGCGAGACGTGACGTACTTCCCATCGCGCCCGGCAAACGGCGAGTTGTTGACGCCGAAGATCATCGCGATCGTCGGTTCGTCGACGGCGATCGACGGTAACGGCTGCGGATTCTCGACCGAAGTGATCGTATCGCCGATGTTGATGTTTTCGATTCCCGCGAGCGCGACGATCTCGCCGAAGCCCGCTTTGTCGACTGACTCACGCTTCAAACCTTCAAACACGTAAAGCTGCGAGACTTTGGTTTTGTGCGTCGTGCGATCCGGTTTCACGACCACGATCTGATCGCCGACCTTGATCTCGCCGGAGAAGATGCGCCCGATCGCGAGCCGGCCGACGTAGTCGTTGTAGTCGAGATTCGCGACGAGAAGCTGTAGCGAGTCAGAGCGGAGCTCGCGCGGCGCCGGAATCGTTTCGACGATCTGATCGAACAACGGTTGCAGATTGTTCGATTGATCTTCGAGCTTGTGCTTGGCGGTGCCGTCGCGCGAGACGGCGTAGAGAATCGGAAACTCGATCTGCTCGTCCGTGGCGTCGAGGTCGAGAAAGAGTTCGTAGATCTCATTCACGACTTCCTCAGGGCGCGCATCGCTACGATCGATCTTGTTGACCACCGCGATCGCCGGCAGACGAGCTTCGAGCGCCTTGCGCAAAACGAAACGTGTTTGTGGCAAACAACCTTCAGCCGCATCGACGAGCAGCATCACGCCGTCGACCATCTTCAACACGCGTTCGACTTCGCCGCCGAAGTCCGCGTGACCCGGCGTGTCGACGATGTTGATCTTCACGTCGCGGTATCGAACGGCGGTGTTCTTCGCCATGATGGTGATGCCGCGTTCGCGTTCGAGATCCATGGAATCCATTACGCGTTCGCGCACCTGTTCATTCTCGCGGAAGGTGCCTGACTGGCGGAGCATGGTATCGACGAGCGTGGTCTTACCATGATCGACGTGCGCGATGATTGCGATGTTACGTATGTTTTTTTGTTCGGACATTCAGACTTAAATCATTTCACCCGTGGTCGTTTGTCTCAGTGCTTCGTAGAGCACGATACCGGCGGCGGTGGCGAGATTCAAGCTGCGCACGTTGGGATTGAACATCGGAATCTTCAAACAGTTGTCCCAGTTCTGGCGCAGGAGATCTTCAGGCAAGCCGCGTGTCTCGGGTCCAAACACGAGGCAATCGTCCGGTTGGAACGCCCAATCCGTGTAGACGCGGTCGGCTTTCGTGGTGAGATAAACGAACCGCGCGTGGGGCAATGCCTGATATAGCGACGCGAGGTTTGCGTGACGTGACAATTGAACGTGCGGCCAGTAATCGAGGCCGGCGCGACGCACCGCACGGTCGTCCATGCGAAATCCCGTGACGCCGACGATGTGGAGTGGAGTATTCGAAGCCGCGCAGAGTCGCGCGATGTTACCAGTGTTGGGGGGAATTTCGGGTTCGACCAGAGCAACGGAGATCATAGTGTTGACGTTACACGCGGCGAAAAGCGCGCGAGAGGCACTTGGTTTTGTGTTATCGTAGTTACGCCTGCCTCACTTGATTATCTTCAGCGAGTTTCCTTATGCAACCGATACAACTAAGATTTTCCTACACAGAAGCAGAATATCTCGGCGCCACGCGGTTAATACTGTTCGGCCAAAAGCTCATCCTGGCGCGGGTCGCCGTCCTTCTGGCCCTGGTCATGCTCATCAGCTTCATGGTCTCGGTGCTCACTGACTTTGAGTTTCCACTTTGGGCGGCACTTTCGCTCGGACTTCTCGTCGCGACGTCGTTCGCCTACAAAGGGTTGATTGACGCACCACGAACATATTTCCGCAAGGATCCGAAAATGCGCGATGAGTTTGCGCTGACGTTCTCGGACGAGGGCGTAGCAGTGAAGACTCCGCAGATCGATTCGAAACTCGCGTGGAGCTTGTACAAGGAAGTTTTGGAAAACAAGTCTTTGTACGTGCTCGTGTACAACGAACCCGCGAGGTTGACGATGACGATGGTGCCGAAGCGAGTGTTTCGCGACGCGAATGAAGAGTTGGACTTCAGAAGGTTAGTGCACCGGTACGTCGATCAGAGTCTCGCGCTGACGAACGACAGTGTCAGTGAGCAGAACTACACCTACGTCCCATCGAAGTTAGAGCCACCCGATTGGCGATAGCGACAACCCACGAACAACAAACAAAAAGAAACGACGAGCTTCGCTTGAAGGTCTCGTCGTTTCTTTCGCAAGGCCCCGTGGGCCTCAGATATTTGTGTGCGCCGGTGGAAGGTACGTGCTGTGACCTGCTGGTTCGGGTTATCTCTTCTTTGCGGCTTTCTTCGTGCCCTTCTTCGCGGCCTTCTTGGTTCCGCCCTTTTTCGCTGCTTTCTTTCCACCTTTTTTAGTTGCCATAGCTTCTATGTGCTCCTTCTTTCGTGATTAGTTTCTTGTTTCTTCATGACCACAAGATACTGTGCTTACTTCGTTCTTGTGGGCTAGAGTAAACGGCGCACAACATCTTGCTATATAAACTCAAATATCTCCAATGTCAATAACTTATTACTCGATCACTAAAATATTTTTTCGCGTGTTGCGTGTGCGTTGAGCGCTAGTTGAAGAGCTCGGTTGCGCGATCGAGAGACGACACTTCAAGTTGGCCCATCGCGAGAGAACAGACCAAGAGTGCCGACTAAATTCGCGAGCGGTGCTCAGTTGGGATCAGCGGAAGAAGTGACGAATGCCGTCAGGTGGTCCAAGTGTCAATTGCGAAACAACGGAGTGAAGATCCATTGATCGTGACGCTCGATGCCGTAGTAAGCAAGTACTGAATCACTCTTACTACTACTCGTAACGCCGATGAATGGACCACCGCCAACATCGTCCGCAGTGGATGAATTATTCTGCGTCGGACGTGTGCCGAGATTGACGAGGCTCGTGATTGGAGGAACCGCAAGTTGCTGTAACGGAGCTATTTGCGGGTCTTTTGGTTGAGGAATGAAGTTACCGGTGTAGAACATTATCGATTGCTGAAACTCGATCAGTGCCTGCGAGCGTGGACGAACAAAACGCCACTCACCATCGAGTGTCAATGGATCGCGTGCGGCTGATGCGCGAAGAATTTGCAGGCTCTTCGATCCACCTGGCTTCGGTAGACCATCGAGCAAGTCTTCGATCGAACTTGGTAACGCTTGTTCGCCAGGCAATCGCTTTACTTGCGCCGTGTAAACGTAATACTGACGAATCGCATCGGCGACTTGTTCGCCGCGAAAGATCGCTTCCTTCTCTCGTTCACGTTGTGCTTGTTGCTGCACTCGAGGCGCTAAAGCCATGGCGAACAAAGCGAGGATACTCATCAACGCGAGCAACGCTACGAGGGTGTAGCCGCCCTCCGATCGCCGCTTCGCGCTTAGATCGACACTACAGAGCCGCGGCGAACGCACGATGCTCGACCCGCATATATTGTGGTCGGTCATTACCTCAGGGTTCATCATCTTCAGACTCGACTTGCGGCGTCGGACGCGTCAAAGGATTGTTTAAGTTCTTCTCACCTTCGGTCATCGTAAGCTTGTGTTGGATCCTCAGAGTCGTGTCCATCATGACCAACTCTTTGTCCGAGATACTGGTGACGCGAAACCTTCCGCCCAACACGTCGCCACGATGCACGTTCATGATGTCCTTCTTGCTCTTGTCCTGCACGATCGCCACGTCGTCCACTCGATTGTTCGGACTGATGATCCCCACGTAGGTAAAATTGGGAACCGGTGGCGCCGCGACATTCAACACCGCGGGGTTGGTGTAGAGACTGTTGTCCGCGTTGCGAACGATGATGTTGCGCGACCCAGGTGCGGCGATCATCGAGGCCGCGACGTTAGCCGAGAGCTGTTGCGGGCTGACGTAGTTGGTCTGCAGTTCTCGTCCGTCAAAATAGATCTTCGTTGCCGGCGTAAACTTGTCGCCTGCAACTTCTAATTTAAAGTCAGCGCTGCGCGCGTAGACGTTCGACGGCGACATTGACGCAAGCAGCAGTGGCGGCGGAGGCGGGGGCGTTGGCGTCGGTTCCTGAACAACTTTAACGGGCGGCGGTGGCGGCACGTAGTAGGCAAAGATGTTTCGCGCTGCTTCCGGCGCGTTGTAAGAAGATGGCTGATAACTGAGAGGCGCCCACATCATCGCGTTAGCCACATCAGGCGACACGGTTTGAGTGGTTTGAGCTTGCTGTGTTCCGGGCCGCGTGTTTCGCGCGGGCGTCGGTGTCGGTGTGGCCGCGGCGCGCGGCGTCTTCGTATTGCTACTGCCGCCAAACCCGAAAAACACCCAGTACAAAACAATCAAAGCGACGAAACCGAGGGCGGCCGCCGAAATCAACTTCTTCTTCTCGCCGGGTTTGGTTAAATCAATTGCTTGCATTGCGGTTTTCCTGCGGCTGGCTTTCGGTGTTGGCTGCGGCGTCGCGCTGGAAGTAAGTTGCCAGATTCAATTGCAAACTGATGAGCGAGCCTTTGGTGCCCGAACCAGCTTCATCAGCCGACGCGGGCGCGTTGTTTTCGTTGGCGCGCTGCAATTCCACTTGATTGATAACGACGAACTGTTTGCTTCGCTCGATGTCGCGGACGAAGCGGCGAATGTCCTGGTACTGTCCTTCGACCGTAACCATCACCGCGATGCCCGGATAAAAACTCTGCCACTTGGTGGTGATTGATTTACCACCGACTGTCTTTGTTTCTCCAAGCGGGTCGAGCGGCGCGTAGGAGGGTCCGGAAGTATTGCGCAAATTGTTCTTGATGATTATTTCATTGAGCTCTTTATAAAAATCAAATTGGCCCTCAGCTCGCCGCAACAAGTGGCCTGTCTCGAACTCACTGAGACTCGCAGCAACTTTATCAACCTGCTGTTGCGTGTTCTGATCCTTAACTGCTACGCCCTGGAGCGTGCGCAGATTAGATTGCACTCGCGTCTTCTCTTCATTCAATGAAGAAACGTTCGAACGAGCCGGCACCAGGAAATAAAGATTGCTGAGCAGAACGAGCAGCAGCACGAGACAACTGCCGGCTAACGCAGCTACTTCAGCAACGCCAAACATCTTGCCGCGTCGCGATTGCACAAACGTGCTCACCCGCTGCTTGTATTGAGGTCGAGGTGCGGTGGTTAATTCTGTGCTCATCTCGACACCTCGCTTGGGGTCACTTCGGCGACGTTCTCATTCGAATAGCTTGAACGCGGACGGTAGACTACGACCAACTCATACTCCGTTCCGGCTTCGCCGCGTCCTTTCGAAAGCGTTTGCCCACGCAGTTCGGGCTGGAAAATTCCCTGCTCGTGCATGGCCGAGATCATGTTGGTGATCGTCGAAGGCTCTTTCGTAAACACGGCCAGCTCGAGTTCCGCGACCGTTTGATTGGCTTGCATGGTCACGTCACGCACGGCGATTCGCGACACGCGAACGTTCGCCGGCAGCGACGCCTCGAGGTCGACGAGTAATCTCGACCACGAGAACTTCCTGCGGTCGACCAACTGATGTGCGGCCGGAAGAGCCAGTTGTTGTTCGGGAGTCAGTTGGTTTTTGACTGCTTCGGCATTTTTTAAGAGCCCTTGCTCCTGCTGCCGCAGATTATTGATGTCCAATTGCAAGGCTTGCGCCTGGCCGCGGGCGACAGTCGTCAGCCGCACCACAACCACGAGCCCGATAACCGAGACAAATAGAATGATAGCCGTCAGCGCCCACGGGAGCAGGCGATTACTGAAGGGTTTTGACGCCAGATTAAGATCGCTATTCACGGCGAAAAAGGATACACGGCTCTTTGAAGTAATCGCAAATGAGGTCATCGGAACGCATACACGCCGATGGCCAGGATTTGTTGCAAAAGGTGCCACAAAGAGGCACACAAGAGGCAATCGCAACCTCAGTCACGGCCTCAGTCGCGTCGGAACCTCAGTCACGTCGCGGCCGCAGCGGGCCTTCGTTCAGTGCCAGCGAGTGACGATAGGCGCAGGTCACGTTGCGCCCATTTCTTTTGGCGCGGTAGAGCGCCGAGTCGGCCAGTTCCACTAGCCGGATCGGGTCGCGTGCGTCATCGGGAAAGCACGCGACGCCGATACTCACCGTCAGATGAAAACGCTCGGCATTTGGATGCGCCGCATCGGGCACGGCCGAGAACAACGCCTGTTCAACGCCGCGGCGCACGCGTTCAGCAGCGACCAATCCCTGCAAGTAATCAGCGTCGAGCAGGAACGCGGCAAACTCCTCGCCGCCAAAACGCGCCGCTACGTCACCTGAACGCAGAGCTGCCTTAATGATCACGCCCACTTCCTGCAACGTTCGATTGCCGACAAGATGGCCGTAGTTGTCGTTGACGGCCTTGAAGTGATCGAGATCCATCATCAGCACGCAGAACGGATGTGAAAGCTCTTCGGCGCGCGCTGCTTCCCGGCTCAGTTCGGTAAAGAACGATTTGCTCGACAGCAGACCGGTCAACTCGTCGTGCCCGATGAGACGATGTATTTGCTGTTGAAACGCCCGATCGATCTCGTCGAGAAGTTCAAAACGGAAGAGTTGATTGCCGACGAGTATCTTGTCGCCGTGGTTCAACACGGCTTCCGAAACCGGACGTCCATTGACCATCGTGCCGTTCGTGGAATTTAGATCCTTGACCTTGAACACGGTCGTGCCGGAATGGGGATCGACTTCAGTGCTGATACACGCATGCAGCCGGGACGCCTTTTGATCGTTTATACGGACGTGTGCATCGAGGGCGCGGCCGAGTGTTACTTCGGGACGTTCGAGCGGGATCGGCGTCGCCAGCAGTTCCCCGCCCAGGGCGACGAGCACGGGCCGGCGTTCCGTCGTGCCGGGTTCCTCTGCGCTTGAAACTTCTCCGACCTGGGTCGGCGAATCGGTATCTTCGTAGGCACCTGCCATGTGTTCGCTTGTGGGCCTTATCTGTTCCTTTTATAATCGCCCAACCCAATTTTACTCTGACAACCCTGCTGGTAGCAGCTATGGAAGTACAAACATCACAAAAATCCGCTGGCGGCCCCTGTCGCGACGACGTCGAAACGGGCACCGTCGAGCGCGTGGCAGTCGCCAATTTACCAACTGAATGGGGCGACTTTCGTATCGCGGCCTATCGCTCGCTGACCACCGACGAGGAGTTTGTAGCCCTCTTTAAAGGCGAAATGCAGCGCGACGTGCCGACGCTCGTCCGAATTCATTCGCAGTGTCTGACCGGCGACGTCTTTGGTTCCATCAAGTGTGACTGTGGACGCCAGTTGCACCAGACAATGCAGATGATCAACCAGGAAGGCCGAGGCGCGATAGTCTACCAGCAACAGGAAGGACGCGGCATCGGCATCGTCAATAAAATTCGCGCTTACGCACTTCAGGACCAGGGCGCCGATACCGTCGAAGCGAATGTGAGGCTCGGGCTGGAAGTCGATTTGCGCGACTACAAACAGTGTGCGGAGATCCTTTACGACCTCGGCTTGTGCAAAGTGAAAGTAATCTCCAACAATCCGTTGAAACTACGCGCGCTCGAAGAGTCGGGGTTGCAGATCGTCGAGCGCGTTTCGATTGAAGTGGACGCCACGGAAGACGCCGCCGATTACCTGCGCACCAAGAAAGAGAAACTTGGTCACCTGCTGGATCTGAAACGCAGTTAATTACTGCTTGTTTCTCAAATCCTTGATCGTTCCCTTGATCCGATCCGCATCCGGCGCTTTCGGATCGAGTTTCAAATACTTCTCCAATTCGTCCGCTGCCTGTTGGGGCTTGTTCGCGCCCAGGTAGAGCCCGCCGAGATACCGGTGCGCCAGCGCGATATTCTCGCCGCCATTCGCGACCGTCGCTTCAAACTCCGGTAACGCTTCGCCGTGACGCTTCAGGCTGACGAGCGTCATGGCCAGGTAGTAATGGGCCATCGGACCAGTGCTCTTCAACTCCAGCGCTTTGCGCAGGTGAGTCTCGCCTTCTTCAAACTTCTTCTGGTTGTAGCGCGCGATGCCGAGATTAAGGTGAGCCGTTGGGTCTTCCGGTTTGAGTTTTATCAGCGCTTCGTAAGTCTCCGCGGCTTTGTCCCACTGGTTGAGCTTGATGTACATGAAGCCCAAATCGCTGAGCGCGATGGCAAAGTTTGGATGCGCGGCAACGGCATCGCTATAAAACTGTGCGGCGGCCTTGTTGTCGCCTTTCGTCGCGGCGGCTCTTCCCTTTTGGTAGAGACTCAGCGCTTTGTCCGGTACGCCGGCAAAGGCCGGGTTGGAAGCATCGACTTTGAAATGTAGTTGAATGGCGATCTGCACCAGGCGTCCCCTGTTTTCCTGATCGATCAACACGGGCTCGCGGGCCTTCTCGTACTGGTTGCCAGCATCCACAACTACGGTATAACTGCCGGGCTCGAGTCCGCGAAAACGAAACGTTCCGTCCTGGTCAGTAGAAGTGGTCGACGACGCGCCGAACGAGCTAGTGCTCTCCAGATTGACTTTCACCGTGCCGGTAGACTGACCTGTCGGGAAATGGACTCGGCCCTGGATCGTGTTATTGCCACTGCCGGTCGTCGGGCCGCGTGAACTGCCTGGCATCACTCCCTGGGAGTAGACCGATACCGATGCAGACACCGCAAAGCAGATAGCGAGAGCGAGTTTGAAAAACGAGAAATAGCAAAAACGGGCGAAGGGGTTATTGCTGGGCATGATGATGACTGCTTTCCTTTCTCTGTCAAATTACTAAGGAGTGCGACTGCGGAGGTCCCTGATTGTAGCACGCACTCGTTCGGCGTCTTGCGCGTTGGGCGTCAATTTCAGGTAAGCTTCCAGCGCCTCGACTGCCTTCGGGTACTCCTCTTTCTTCCAATAAATTCCACCGAGATAATACTGCGCCATCGCCAACTGGTTATTGCTTCCCTGAATGGCCAGCAACAATTCCTTCTCTGCCTCGTCGTACCGGTTCAGACGGACGAGGCACAAACCGAGATACATGTGTCCCGTCGGCAA
>DATEHX010000135.1:0-3551 GCA_035279345.1 Pyrinomonadaceae bacterium
CCACGGCTTTGGCTATCGCGATGTCTGCTTCGGTCCACTCTCTGAGGTGCTTCGTCGTAGACAACGCAAAAGCGGCCGGCACATCGTCGCCGACTCTGATCGCCACGTACATGATCGACTTCACGTCCGCCTTTGAAAGGATGTTGCGGTAGAGATCGGCGATCCGTTGATCGTTAGCGGCGTCGGTGAAAGGCAACACACCGGTTTCATCGAGCGCTTTGATCAGCGCCTGGAGATGAGACAAAGCAAAGTCTGACGCCGCAGGTTGCACGCCTTCCGAGTGATACTCGGCGACGTTCATCGCACACCTTCCACGGTCGTCTCGCATGAACAACGAACAACGATCCACGGCGAGATACGAACCAAGCTCACGCACAGCAGTCTTGTAAATCTCGTGACTATCGAGCGAACAACGAATCGCCTGCGAGATGCGGTGAATCATGCCCTCGCGTTGGGCCTGTTGGGCCAACGCTTCTTCCGCACGCCGGCGTTCCGTGATGTCGACACCTACGCCCGCGACATACTTGTTACCCGACGCATCGTCAGTGGGAAACTTGAAGACCAGCCAGTGATGCGGCGTGCCGTCTTCGGTCGGAATCGTTTCGACAATCTGTTCCGGCTCACCGTTGTTGAGAACCTTCAGATCGTGCTCGTGAGTTTGAGCGGCGGTTGAGGGCGGCATCCAGTCGAAACTCATGCGGCCTTTGAGAAAGTTGAGATCCTGGCCGAATAACCGTTCGAAAGGCTTGTTGACGTAAACGTAGCGTCCCGTGTGATCTTTCATGAAAGCCACGGCGGGACTGTTGTCCATGAAACTGTTGAAGAACGCCTGCGTCTCGCGCAACGCTTCTTCGGAATGTTTTCGCTCCGTGAGATCGCGCGCGATGCCCTGTACGCCTACCGGTTTTCCGTCGCGAAAGATCAGCCGCGTACTGACTTCCAGCCGGACGCGGCGGCCTTTCTTCGAGATGATGTCGATCTCGTAAACAGTGGAAACGTGCTCCGCCGCTTTGTGCGCGATCATCTCCCGCGCGAGATCGAGATACTCGGGCGCGATCACGTCGGCGACGTTCATCCGCATCGTTTCTTCGCGCGAGTAGCCGGTGATTCGTTCGCCGCTGCGATTCAGCGAGGTAAAGTTACCTTGAAGATCGTGGGTGTAGATGATGTCGTTAGCGTTTTCGAAGAGTTCGCGATAACGCGCTTCACTCTCACGAATTGCCTGGCCGATGCGATGACGTTCGACCAGCCGCGCGACCTTAACGAACAGTTCTTCGTTGCGAAAGGGGAGATCGAGATAGTCGTCCGCGCCCGCGTAGAGACCTTCCATTCCCGCGTCGTTTGACTTGCGGATACCGCTGATCAGAAGCACGGGAACGTAAGCCGTCCGGGGATCTTCCTTCAGCCGGCGGCAAAGCTCCAGTCCGCCAACGACCGGCATCACCACGTCGCTGACGACCACATCCGGACCGAACGAAAGGGCCAGCTCGAGTCCTTCCGCGCCATCGGCCGCTCCAGCGACTTCGTAGCCCTCGAGTTCGAGGAGTTCAACGAGAAGATCGAGAATCCGCCTGTCGTCGTCGACGATCAGTACTCGGCCCCGGTCTGAGGTGCTGGTGGACATTTATGTTCGCTTATCCGAACGACTTAGAGAAATTACCTCGGGAGGACCAGTTGGAGTGCGGAAGTTCTGGCGCCAGAACAGACACGCTGGCGGGAAGGAGTATACCAGTTTTAACGAAACCTTGTCACTGCGTTGATTTTAGCGGCAGTGCCGACTACTACTGGCCGCGCTTTCGTCCCGGTTCCGGGTTGGCGGTCTTCGCGAAATAGCCGTTGCGATAGTTGAGCTTCAGGTTTTGCTGGCGCAGCGACGGGTTGATCAACTGTATTTCGATGCGGCGATATGAACCATCCCGCGCTTTATTGCTGGGTGAGTAAGCGACGAGATACTGCTCGCGGAGATCGCGTTGAATCTGTGCGAACGCATCGTTCAAATCGCGTTCGTGCCTGGGAAAATAAGCACGGCCACCGGTCGCTTCAGCGATCTTCCTGAGCGAGCCCTCGTCGACGTTGAACGTATAACGGTCTCCGATTCCGATCGCGTAAATCAGCGCGTCAGCCTTTTGCGCGCGTTCGATCGCGTCGTGAATCTTCATGCGGCTGCTGGAATCGGCGCCGTCTGTCAACAGGATTATCGCGCGGCGCGTATGTTCGGCCGAAGTGCTAATCAACTCTTCAGCGGTGGCCCACACCGCATCCCAAATCGCAGTCGAGCCGGCGAGACTCTGATTAGTCCCCGAGATCGGCGGCGTTCCGTTCACTACCACACCGCCACCGATGTAGCCCGACGGTGGCACAAACTCAACCCGATCGATCGCGCGGCGCAACCGGTCTACGCTGCCGGTAAACCCTTGTTCGAGCGTGGTTTCGCCGGTGAACGAAACAACTGCGGCTTCATCTTTGTTACGCAAGATGTTTTCGAGAAATGCGCGAGCCGCGGCTTTCTCGTCCGGAAGCGTGCGTTCTTCAGAAGCGCTGGTGTCGATCAGGATCGCGAGCGAAAGCGGTAAGTCGATGTTGGTTTGAAACGTGAAGATCTCTTGCTGCTGTCCGTCTTCCAGCACGCGAATGTCTTCGGCTTTTAGATCGCTGATGAATCGCTTGTTCTTATCGGCGGCAGTGAAAAAGATGTTGGTGAGATTGGTGTCAAACTTTACGACTTCGTCCGAGTCCGCGGGCAGCTCTTCCCGTTTCGGAGTCGGTGAAGGAGATGGGCTCGCCGTTTGTCCGTTGCCCGAGACACTCGCCTCCGTCTTCGCAGACAGCGCCACGCCTACACACAGTAATGCTGCAACAACGAGGAGAAGAACAAATGGACGAGTCAATTCTCGGTAACGCATCATTAAAGCTTCCCCGGCAAACTCCTACGGCATCACGCTATCAGCTATGGCTTTGTAGCCGCGTTTTGTTCTCACTTTTAGATCTCCGTGACCGTCAGACAGTTTCACGTCGATCTTTCTGAATGTGCCGTCGTAACTCTTGTTCGTCGGGTTGTAAGTAACCAGATACTGCGCGCGCAGCTCCTTTGAAATCCTTGTGAACGAGCGTTCGAGCGAAAGCATATCGCCAGTGAAAAACGCGACGCCGCCCGTTTCTTCCGCGAGCGTTTGCAGATCGCGATCCTTTTTGTCGGCTACTTGTCCTGCTTCAACACCGGGCACAGTAGACAAGAAACCAGCTTTGGTTGAGATTGCGAAGATTGTTGTTTCGGTTCGCTGTGCGATGTCGATCGCGTCTCGAATATTCGCGCGGCTGTAGGTGTCTTCGCCGTCGCTGACGATCAACAAAACGCGCCGCCCGGGAACGGAACGCATCTTCTCGTCGCAGAATTGCCAGACGGCATCGAACAGCGCCGTCTGCTTGCCCATCTTCTTCACGCCGTAAACGGCCTTGTCGAGCAGGTCGAGCCGGTCAGTAAAATCCTGGAGCAACGTGACTTCATCATCAAACGTGCCGAAGAGCACGCGATCCTTGCGCGGCTTCACGAC
>DATEHX010000136.1:0-25746 GCA_035279345.1 Pyrinomonadaceae bacterium
ACATCGAGGGGTTGATGCCCGCGATGCAAATGGAATTTCCGGTCACTGACGCCAACCTGCTGAACGGTTTGGCCGTCAATGACCGGATCGATTTCACCGTCGAGAACGCAACCGATGGAATGAAAGTAGTTGCTCTTAAAAAGAAGTAGCCACAAGAGGCACAAAAGGCACAAGAGTTTTAAAGAGAAAAGCGACCCGCTAACTCCTTTAATACCTCTTGTGCCTTTTGTGCTTCTTGTGCCTCTTGTGGCTTAGACTTACCCTTTTTTGAGATCAGCTAGCGCCGCCAGCACTTCGCCGCTGTGCCCGCCGACGCTCACCTTCTCAAACACTCTCGCGATCTTGCCCTGCGGATCGATGATGAACGTGTTGCGCGCGGAGAGCTTCGCGCCGTTGTACTCCATCACCGAACCGTAGTCCGTGGAAACCTTCGCTTCCGGATCGGAAAGCAGCTTGAAGTTCAATCCTTCCTTGGTGCAGAACTCCTTGTGTGATTCCGCGGTGTCCACGCTGACGCCGAGAATCACCGCATTCGCGGCATCGTACTTCGCGAGGTCTTTCTGAAAGTTGCGCGCTTCGAGCGTACAACCACTCGTGAAGTCTTTCGGATAGAAATAAAGCACCACCCACTTGCCTTTGTAGTCGTTAAGACTCACCTGCTTACCTTCGTTGTTGACGAGGCTGAAGGTTGGCGCAGCCGCTCCCACCGCCGGGATTTCGCTAACGGCGTTCACCGGATTACAAGCCAGCACGACGGCCAGCACGAATGCAAAAAGAAAAGCGTACTTAGTCATTTATCCTGATCCTCCCTCACTGTCCAAATTGTTCGATGATCTTATCTCGTATCTGTGCGGGCGAAAGCTTCTGCTCCCGCTCGAGTTTCAGCGCCAGCAAAGCTTCGTTGACGCAGACGGCGCAATGCGACGCGTGATCGTCTTCGAAGCAACTGTGCAGGCTCTTGTGGCCCATGCCGCGATCGCAATGGCAGTAACACGGCATTTGCGCGATTGTCTGTGGTATCTCACGCGCTGCCCGGTACGCATCGCGAACCAGTCCGGTGAACTGCTCCGGTGGCAGCGTTGGACCAAGACTCGAACGGCTGGGCGTTTGTTCGAAGTGCGCGGGCAAAGTTTTCGCCGCGGTTTCCGGCGTTTGGATGGGAGGATGTGACGTTAAATGATCTGCTGCCGGCGCCGGCGTTGTGGGGGTCGACTTCGTGTTGACCATCAGTATGGCCGCGACGCCGATGATGGCGATGCCTGCGATTATTAGCCAGGGTTTAGTCATTGCAGTATTTCTCCGGAAAGATTTTATTAGGACTCTCCCGCAAAGGCGAACCCTTGCGGGAGAGGGCTATGAAACGTGTTAGTTCTTTTCCTTCGCGTCCTTCTGCTTAGCATCTTTGGTTTTCGCTTTGCAGCAGGAACCATCGCCGGCGTGCTTGTTCTTGTCGTGCTTCGACATGTCATGTTTTGCGTGGTTCGCCATGTCGCATGAGTCGCCACAACAATCATGCTTGACGTCGGCACTTGTGGCGCCATCGGCGTTTGTCGTGCCTTCTTTATCGCACGAATCGCCGCAGCAGTCATGCTTGGCATCGGCGCTCGCGGTAGTTCCGTCCGCATTTGTGGTCGCGCCTTCCTTCTTCATCATCGGGCACGAACCATCGGTACAGCACGACTCGGTTTTCTTTTTTTGATCTCCGGTCTGGGTGGTCGATTGGGTCGTAGATTGCTGGCCCATAACGACTAAAGCAGTCAGAAGCAACACTACGAGCGTAATCAGAATAGTGCTCTTATGAGGTCTCATTTTTGTTCTCCTTAAGGTTAGAGAGATTAGTATTGGGTTAATCAGGCGTTGAGGCAGATCTCTCTTTAAATCAGGAAAACACAACAGCGGAGATGCGTTGGACCACGGTTTGGTACGTATGACCGAATGGGCGTGAATTCAATTTGTTCGCTCGTGTTCTTGACGGCAGGCAGCACGGCTATCGAAGACGGGCCAGGGTCCGGTAGATTGCCGTTGCTCTTCGCCATAACCGCGGTGGCGTTAGTCATCAACGGGCAATCTTTCATGCCGTGCGGAAGCCCGGTCACCGCGGAGGGGCTTATCGCGAGCGCAGATGGGCTGGCCGTCAGTCCGGTGGTCGTGCGTTGTCTGGCGGCTTGTTTTGCCTCGGTCTGGCGTGCAACCTGTTTTCTGGCTTTTGGTTTCTGAACGTTTGGACGCGTGCAGCAATCGTGCTGACGTGTCCTGTCACAACTGTCACCCGAAACCACGGCGCTTGACTCGTTCCCTTCGGGCAAAACTTCCGCCGCCATCACCTCGCCATTGCTACAACCAAACAAACAACCGCCCGCCATCCACACTGACACGCTGACTGCCAGCAGCAGTCGCGCAGCCTTATTCACGAGCGCCAAATACATCGGCGGAAGTCTACTCCCCTTCCCGTACATTGTCGAGAAAACGGGCCCATTCCCGAAAAACACAAAAGCACAAAAACGCCGCGAGTTTTACGTAACCAGTGCCTTGTTAGCCTAGTTGCCGGAGAACAGAAATGAGTATCGACAAAAACAAGATTACAACCCAGGATGAACTAAACGAACCGGCGCCCATGGATCAGGCCGACGAGCGGGCCAAGGCTGAAATGAGAGAATTGGAACGTCAGGCGAAAAAAGACGTCGCCGAGGGATTACAACAAACTGAAGAAAAAGATAACGAAGAGGACGACGACAAACCCGCGCCTTCAATGCTCGATCGCCGGCGTTGAAGGCAATAGGTCTTAAAGACTATAGGTCCTATAGCTTTGTCCTACGGGACGACCGCTAGCGCGAACTAACCGTGTCTGAAAGCGCGTTTTCAATCGCCTGCTTCAGCAGCGGCGGAGTGCTTCGCGGGTCGAAACCGACGAAGTGCTTGGCAATGCGGCCGTCACGCGTGACGATGAAACTCTGCGGGATCGAATTTCGCCCTCGCATCAGCGCGAGCGCTACGTCCCGCGTCGCCCAACCTACCGGATACCCAACGTTGTAACTGCGAACAAACTCCTGCACGGTCTGCTCTGACGCAACCGGATCTTCAGTCGTCAATCCGACGATCTCCAGACCGCGTTCGCGATACTCCTGGTGCAGCCTGACGAGCTCCGGAGTTTCTCTCCGGCATGGCCCACACCACGTGGCCCAAAGATTAACCAGCAACACCTTTCCCGAGTAGTTCGAAAGCTTGATCGGCTCGCCATTCGTACTCTTCATCTCCGAGTCGAGCACTACCGCCGGCAACACCATCGCCGCCGCTTCATTTCCGGCTGCGGAGGGCGCATTCGGTTTGGTAGGCCGTGTCGATACGGGGTCGTTTGAATTGCAACTCGACACGCCAAACGCCGCCAGCAAACCCAGCACGATCAACGTGGACACAACCCGCAGAGGCGTCCAAAACTTTATCGCCCCTGTTTCCTGCTTCTTTAATGCCATGAGGATTAATTCTTCTTTCCAAACCTAAACGAGTCGAGAATCACCGGCGCCTCGCCCTTTGTACCAACGTCTTCGACAGATGACAACTCCGGAGCGAGCGAGGTCGTGAACATGCTCAAAAGCGCGCCGCTGGTATCGCCCTGCTTGCCCGTGGGCAGGAAAATCACGCGTCCCCACAAATGAAGATCGCCCTTCTCCGTTCCCTTTGACAAGCCTTCCCAGCGAAACTCGTAAGCCTCCATCGAATTTACCTTTGTCGGTCCTTCAGAAATCTTCTTGTACTCGGGGAAAGCCTTCGCCAGCGAGGCGCTGAACTCCTCAACCTGTTTTGGATAGTTCGGCAAGTCGCCGGCAATTGTGCCCGTGCTTGGATACCAGCGCACGACAAAGTTTTCCTGCGTGAAGTCCGGCGGAATTCTTCTTTCCACCTTCACGAAATTCGCCGCGCCTGCAACTCCCGCTTTCGGATCGCTCTGCCACCCTTCGGGATAGTAAAAGCTGAAGTCGAAATAGTGCTGCGCCAGTGCCCCACTGAGATTGTCTTTCGAATTTGCAAACTGAACCATTCCCGGCGGCGGCACGAACGCTTCTTCGGGAGTCGGCGTCGGCGATGGTTGTTCGATAGTTGGTTCGGGAGACGCCGTGGTGGGAGTCGGTTCGACAACTATGCGCGGGTTACGCTCCTGGGCCATCTCGTCCAAACGTGGTTTGACGAAGAAGAAGAACGCGGCCGCGAGTGCACCGCCGCTAAGCAACAGAAACACGAGTACGCCTGCGATGATCAGCGGCAGCTTCGACTTCTTCTTCGCGACCGGCGGCGGCAAAGGTGCTGAAGGCGGCTGTTGTTGGACCACGGCCGGCGCTGTGGCCGGGGGTGTAACTGGTCCTGTGGCAGCGGACGCCAACGATCCACTTTGTGCCGGTGGCGGTGGTGGCGGCGGAGCGGCAGCAGCAGGTGGCGGCGGTGGAGTCACGGCCGGAGGCGGCGGTGGCGGTGGCGTTACAGGTGGCGGTGCCGGCGGCGGAGCTTGCGGTTGACCGAAATCCGCGGTATCAGCCGGGCCGACAATCGTTTGTTGTCCCGTTTGTCCAGTGTTTCGTGGCAATGCCACCGTTTCAGGATAAGTCTCGATAATCGTCGCGTTCGGATCCGGCAGCTCGCGGCTGGTCGGCCGCTCCGACGACAGATCGAGCGAGGTGGCGCGTATCGTCGCATTCGGATCGAAGGTTTGCGGAGCTATCAGCAATCCACCATCAAACGTGCAAAACTTCTGACCTTCATCCGGAAAAGTACGATTACACTTGGGGCAAGTCTTCATACAGGCGAAACCTCGCGACGACCATCAGATTTGACTTCTACTGCTCTTCTCTGTGTCCCTGTGCTCTGTGGTTAATAAATGCCTGGTAAACATAACCACAGAGGCACAGAGACACAGAGACGAAGTTCTCTTAATCAATTCGCACGCGCTCGCTGTAACTTCTGCGCCGCGCCACGGTTGTTCGGATCAAGCTCCAACGCGCGTTGGTAAGCGCGCGCGGCATTGTCCTTCTGCTTCAACTTCAAATAACCGTCTCCAACGCCTTCAAAACCAAACACTCCGGCAAGTTGCTTTTTCTCACCGTCGCCGGCAAACGCTGAAGCCTTTTCGTAGGTTGCTTCCGCGTCACTAAACCGATCCAAACCGAGATACGTACGGCCGAGCAGATTGAACGGCTGAAACGCTCGCGAGCTCACTTCCGTCGCCGACTTCAAGTAAGGTTCGGCCTCCTGGTATCGCTTGTAAACCACCAACATTCGACCCATCAGCATCAGCGAAGTCGGGTTACGCGCATCCAGTTCCAGCGCCCGCTTCAAAACCGGTTCCGACTGCGGCCACAACTGTTCAGCCTGCAGCGATTCGGCAATCAAGTTCAGCGTCGCGGGATCTTTCGCCAACTCAGTCGCCTTCTCATACAAAGGCGCGGCTTCTCCCGGACGTCCGGCCCGATTCAACATGCGAGCAAGATGCGCGTAGGCCACGGCAAATTGCGGATCGAGTTCGATCGCCCGGCGATAGGAGTGCTCGGTTTCACTGTTTGCCAAACCGCGCGCTTGCAGCGCCACTCCCAAACGGTCCCAACCAATCGCGTTCTTCGGATCGATCTGGACCGACTTGCGCGCAAACGCTTCCGCGTCGGCGAAACGCTTCGCGTTGTCGCCACCAGCACGGGGTTGCACCAGCACCACACTCAACGCGACGTGCGCATCAGCATCTTTAGGCGCCCACGCAACTGAATTGCGATACGCAGCTTCCGCATCGTCCCATCGTTGCTGGTCGGCATAGACGTTTCCCAAACCGTAAGCCGCGCGTGCATCGCGCGGGGTTAGTTTCAAAACTTCCTTGTACGACTCTTCAGCGCCGGCGAAATCTCGTGCGTCGCGCGCCTGGTTGCCTTTGTCGAGCAGTTCTTCCACTCGCTCGGCCGTACGCGCGCGCGCATTGCCGGTAGGTCTGGTTCCGGGCTTGGTAGTATTGGACGGTTTGGTAGTTCCCTTCTTTTTCGTTTCGGGATTCTTCGCGCGGAAGATACCGGCGCCGCCGCCAACGTCGGAACCGACGTCCTGCGCCAGTGCCTGGCCGGCAACGGAAAGACTCAAACATACGGTGGCAGAAAGCAAAAACGCCGCGCGCAGTATTGCGTTGGCTCTCATCATTACTCTCCTACTACTGTGTGGATTGCTAATATTGAGACTAACCTCGGCTGAAAAACCGTCTTCTATAAAGAACCGTACTGGGACACTGAAGAATAGCTGTGTTGGATTGTAGATCAGCTTTAACCTGATGAGCTAATGAGATGTTAAGGCCCGCTGCGCACGAGCCGGAAACCGAGCAGCGTGTTTTTGGTTGAAGGCGCAATAAAGGAGCGCATACATGCCGTGACAGGCGCGTCGAGCTTATCCGGGTCGCTCAGAAAACCTCCGCCTCTAATGGGAATCCAGTTCTCGAAAGATTGGATCAACTCCGCGTTATTGCCGGGATAGGCGGAGGGTTTTGACGAGGTCCATTCCCAAACATTTCCGATCAAATCGACCACGCCCCACTTATTCTTTCCTTCGGGACGCGAACCTACCGGCGCCGGCGTCGCTTCCTTCAACACGGCGGCATTCTTTTTCCAATCGGCACCCCACGGGTACAGATCGGATTGCGCGCCGTTTCGCGCAGCATATTCCCATTCCTCTTCCGTAGGTAGACGATAAGTCACCTGATCGCGTTTGGAGCGCCACGCGGCAAACGCAGTTGCGTCGTCGAATGACACATTGACGACAGGCCAGAGCTCCTGCCCGAACGGTGGCGTGGTTCCCGGCCAGTGACTCGGCGGCGCGTGATTTGTTTCGCGGACGAAGCTGGCATATTCGGTGTTCGTGACTTCCGTGCGGTCCATCTGAAAGGATTGCACCGCGACCCGGTGCGACGGAGTTTCCAATGGTGGACCTTTCTCCCAGCCCATCAAAAACGATCCACCTTCAATTGCAACCATGTCCGCTTTTCCGTTTACAGCGATTGTCGGCGTCGGCGTGGGCTCCGGACCATCCGGACGCTGTTGGGAACGCCATAGGAAAAACCCGCTCATACCGAGCACGGCGACGATCAGCACCAAAACCGCGGCGCCCACAAACCACAGTGGCGATACTCGCCGGGGTTTTTCAAGCTCGATTGTATGCCTGACCGGTTTCGAAGGAGTGTGAACGCCGGCCGGCGGCGGCGCAACTCGGACGTGCGTGGTCTCAGGATCTTCAACCGGGTGAAGCGGAGTAGTCGCAGGAACCGGAGGCGGCTTCGGCGGCGACGCCGATGCCTGGTCCATACCGCTCATCGTCCCGGCCATCAACTCGAACGACGCAGCAAATTTCGTGTCGGGGTTTATCGGTGCTTTGGTTGTTGTTCCCGGCGACTGCGCTGGCGGTGGATTCATGGTCGTCACCGCCGAGGCCATCGTGCGGTTGGGATCCGTCACAACTGTCTCGCGCAACGATCCGACGATCGGTTGCGAGTTAATCGCGGCGTGCAGTTCTTTTAGAAACGTATCGATCGAATCAATCCGCGCGTCGGGTTCTTTCTCCAACGCATGCCGCACCACGGCTTCAATCGCCGGCGGCACCGTGACCCCCATCGACTGAAAACTCGGCGGCGGCATCGTCAAGTGCTTCTTCATGATCGACGGAATCGAAGAACCTTTGAAAGGCACTTCACCGCAAAGCATCTGGTAAAGAATCACGCCGAGACTGTAGATGTCCGCACGCGCATCCGGTTCTTCATCGGACCACTGTTCGGGCGCCATATAAAAAGGCGACCCCATCAGTCCGCTCGTCTGCGCCTGAATGAACGATCCGAGTAACTCGCCCGATTTGATCTTGGCCAGTCCGAAATCGAGTATTTTCACGCCCTCGGCGATCGGCACGTCGTCCTGGACCATGATGTTGAGTGGCTTCAGATCGCGATGCACGATGTTTTGCCGGTGCGCCGCGCCGACTCCCGCCGCGATCGCGGTGATGAACTCCCACGCGCGTTGCGGCGGCATCGCGCCTTCCTTCGCCATGATCTCCTGCAACGAGTGGCCTTTGACAAACTCCATCACCAGGAACGGCATCGTGCCGCGTACGACTCCGAAGTCCGTAACCGCGATGATGTTCTGATGACGAATTGCTGCGGCGGCGAGTGCTTCCTGCCGGAAACGCGTGGTCAGATTCGGATCGTTACCGACCAGATCGGGCAGAATCACTTTGATCGCGTGTGAAGTTTTGAGAAAGATATGCCGCGCTTGAAACACCGCGCCCATGCCGCCTTGCCCGAGACGTCGTTCGAGCAGGTAGCGGGCATCGAGTGTGGGTTCGCCGGAGATCGTTTGTGCAGTCGGCTCACCGTCCTGGGGGCAGGAACCGGTTTCGTCAGGGTAGCAACGCCTGCACTTAGGGCATTCTTTCATCTAGGAGGAGTATACATCACCTGATAACAACGTTTACGAGACGTTCCGGGACGACAATTACCTTCACCACTTCGCGGCCGTTGATTAATGCCTGCACACGTTCGTCCGCGAGCGCCGATGTGCGCAGTTCATCTTCAGACACGCCCGGCGAAGCGATCACTCGCGAGCGCAGTTTTCCGTTAACCTGGATCGGGATCTCCAGTTCGTCGCGCGCTGCGAGTTCGGGATCGGCCACGGGCCAGCGTCGAGTGCCTTGTAACAAACCGCCCGCGTGACCTAAGCCTTCGAACATCTCTTCCGCGACGTGCGGCGCAAATGGAGTCAGCATGATCACCAACGATTCCAAAGCCTCGCGCACTGCGAACACGTCTGATTCAGAAGCGCTCGCCGGATCGGCGTTGAACTCGCTCAGTTGATTCAAGAGTTCCATCAACGCAGCGATGCTCGTGTTGAAATGCAGGTGCTCGAAGTCGCTCGTGATCTTCGCGATCGTCTGATGTGTCTTCCGTCGCAATGCACGCGCACTCTCACTAAACTCCAGCGCGCTCGCATCGCGTGCGCCGCCGTTGACGAGCCTTTCCTGCCAGCGCCATATCATCACGTACACGCGCCGCAGGAATCGCACCGCGCCCTCGATGCCGGATTCAGACCAGCGCAGTTCGTTCTCGACCGGCGCCGCAAACAACACGAACAGGCGCGTCGCATCTGCTCCAAATGCCGCGATCATCTCGTCAGGATCGACGCCGTTGCCGAGACTCTTCGACATCGCTTTCCATTCGTCAGTACCCTCGACGCGGTTCGTCACCATTCCCTGCGTCAACAAACGCTTCACGGGCTCGTCGAAATCGACGATGCCGAGATCGCGCATGAACTTGGTCCAGAAGCGTGTGTAGATCAGGTGCATCACCGCGTGCGAATCGCCGCCGATGTACTGGTCCACCGGCGTCCAACGCCTCGCCAGGTTTGTATTGAACGGTGCGTTGTCGTTGTGTGGATCGAGATAACGGAAGAAGTACCACGACGAATCGACAAACGTATCCATCGTGTCAGTTTCGCGCCGTGCTGGAGCGTCACAGTTTGGACACGTCGTGTTCACAAACTCCGGCACACCCGCGAGCGGAGATTCACCAGTGCCAGTGAAAGCAGCATTCGCCGGCAACATCACAGGCAGTTGATCGTAAGGCACCGGAACCATGCCGCAGTTTGGACAATAGATCACCGGCACGGGCGCGCCCCAGAAACGTTGACGCGACACGCCCCAATCGCGAATGCGATAAGTGACCGCCGCTTCACCGAAACCGTTGAGCTTCGCGTGCTCGGCCATTTCTTTCATCGCGACTTCCGACAGCTTCCCGCCCCATTCACCACTATTAACCAACACGCCGTAACCGGTGAACGACTCGCGCATTTCCGCCGACGCATCACCGGCAACCGTTTCGACCGGTTCAGCCTTAATCTCTTCGTGAGTGATCGGACCAATCACCTGACGAATCGGCAACGAGTATTTCTGCGCAAACTCAAAATCGCGTTCGTCGTGCCCGGGCACACTCATCACCGCGCCCGTGCCGTATTCCATCAGCACGTAGTTCGCAACCCACACCGGCACGGTCTCGCCGCTGAACGGATTGATCGCGATCACGCCCGTGTTCAAACCTTCTTTCTCTTCCTCAGCTTCGTCACCACGCGTTGCACGTTCGTTTCTAATCTTCTCCGCAAACGCCGTGACATCCGGTTTCAACGCGGAGCCCTCGAGCAACTCGTCCAGTAACGGATGTTCGGGTGACAGGATCACCGCGGTCGCGCCGTAGATTGTGTCGATGCGCGTGGTGAACACGCGAATCTTCTTGTCGCTGTCCTTGACCGAAAAATCGACGTACGCGCCTTCGCTGCGGCCCACCCAGTCGCTTTGACGTTTCAAAACTTTCTCGGGCCAACCGGCTTCGATCTGTTTGATGTCTCTGACGAGCTGTTCCGCGTAATCCGTTATGCGCAGGAACCACTGTTCCAGATCGCGCTTCTCGACCTTCGCACCGCAGCGCCAACAGATACCACCAGAAGACTGTTCGTTTGACAACACAGTCTCTTCTTTCGGACACCAGTTGACCTGCGACGTTTTCTTGTAAGCCAGGCCGCGCTCGAGCATCTTCAGGAAGAACCACTGGTCCCACTTGTAGTAATCAGGACGGTGTGCCGCGATCTCGCGCGACCAGTCGTAACTTAGCCCTAAGCGTTGCAACTGCCCGCGCATGTGCGTGATGTTTTGTTCGGTCCAATCGCGCGGGTTTACGCCGCGTTTGATCGCCGCCTGTTCGGCGGGCTGGCCGAAACTGTCCCAACCGATCGGATGCAGGACGTTGAAACCCTGTAGACGTTTGAACCACGCGAGCGCGTCGCCGATTGAATAGTTGCGTACGTGGCCCATGTGCAGGAAGCCTGACGGGTAGGGCAGCATTTCGAGCGCATAGAACTTCTCGCGCGGATCCCCTTCCTTCGTCTCAAAGGCGCCGCCTTCAGCCCAGCGCTGTTGCCACTTCTTCTCGATCTGTTCGGGAAAGTACTTTTCGTCCATAAGGTTAACAATCTACCATATAAATCCGTGTCTATCCGTGTTGCCTAACGGGATTCGCAAACGAACGCTCGTAGTTTAGTCAGGTTCTCCAAATCAGCACGCGGGTCGTCGTAGGGGGTTTCGAGGATGAAAGCGGCGTGTTTCAGCTTCGGGTGTTGAGCGACGCGGCGTAACGCTTCCGTGCCGATGTGACCTTCACCGATGTGCCAGTGGCGATCGACGCGCGAGTTGTACACGGCGCGCGAGTCGTTGAAATGAATGGCGCGCACGTTTTTAACTCCAACAGTCTTCTGCACGCGTTGCAACAACGCTTCAAGCCCATCGGCTTCGCGAATATCGTAACCGGCCGTGAACGCGTGCGCCGTATCCAGGCAAACTGCGAGCGGAAGCTTCGGACACGCGCGCATGATCGACTCGAGATGTTCGAAGCGATGGCCAATGCAGTCGCCTTGTCCCGCCGTGTTCTCCAGCAGGATGCGCAGCGATCCGAATTTCAATCCCTTACAGGCGATCTTCAAACTCTCGGCGCACAACTTGATCCCATCCGTCTCACACGCACCGCGCGAACTTCCCGGATGGACCACGAGGTAATCCACACCCAACAACAACGCGCGCTCAACTTCCTCCCGAAACGACGCGCGCGACTTCTGCAGCATCACGTCATCAATCGCCGCCAGGTTCACCAGGTAATTACAATGAATCAACACCGGCGAGATCTTCGTTTGCTTGCGCGTGTTGCGAAACAGCAAAACGTCTTCAAGCGTCAACGGCTTCGCCATCCAGCCGCGCGGATTGCGCGAGAACAACTGCACCGTCTCGCAACCAGTATCCTTTGCGACAATCAGCGCGTTGTGCACGCCGCCCTTGATCGGGGCGTGAAAACCAATTTTTGGTTTACGAGACACCATACAATCCACAGATTCCACCGATTACTTTCTGTGTAATCTGTGGATGGCTCTTGTCTATCGTTGCGCGTCCATCACTCGCAACATGTTTCCCCCGAGTATCTTGTCGACATCGCTTTCAGAGTAACCACGTTTCAACAACTCGCGCGTGAGATTCGGCAAGTCGGCGATGGTCGCGAGATCCGCCGCCGTACTTTGCACGCCGTCGAAGTCCGATCCAATCCCCACGTGGTCCACACCGACCAGCTTCACGATGTGATCGATATGGTCCACGATGCGCGAAACATAAACCGGCGGCAGACGCCGTGCGAACTCGCGCGACCGTACCCGATCGCGAGCCAGTTTCTTCTGCACGGCACCACCGGGTTCAGACTCAGAAGCCTCCTGCACCATTGGCGCGATCTCGACGTCGACTTTTTTCTTCAACAAGCTCCAGCCGGGTTCGATGTGTTCCGGATAGAATATTACGTTCACCACGCCGCCAGTCTTCGCGAGCGCGCGGATCATGTCGTCAGTCAGATTACGCGGCACATCGGCGATCGCGCGGCAAGCGGAATGAGTAGCAACAACGGGTTTCGTCGACGTGTTTACAATGTCCCAAAACGTTTTGTCCGAAACGTGTGATACATCGACCATCATTCCGAGCCGGTTCATCTCGCGCACTACGCTTTTGCCAAAATCGTTGAGACCGCGTGTAGCGCCGACTTCATCACCCGACGAGCCGGCCCAGCTCGTGCTCACGCTCCACGCCGGCGACATGTAACGCACGCCGAGATCGTAATAGCGCTGCACGTTCTCGAGTTTCTCGTCGATCGCGTAACCGCCTTCGAGTCCCAGCAACGCCGCGATCTTTCCTTCCTGCACGGCGCGCTGTACGTCAGCCGCTGAAGTCGCCAGTTGCCACGTTTCCGGATGCTTTTCGGCCAGGTTTCGAATCGCCGCGATTTGATCATCAGCTCGTTTAACAGCTCTTGGACCTGTGGCGCCAAACAACTGCGGTTCGACCCAGATCGAGAAAAACTGCGCGTCTAAACCGCCGGCTTTCGCGCGCACCGCGTCGAAATGGCCGTCGCTGAGTTGCTGCTGGAGATCGACGTGCTCGTCCAGCACGCGTTGCACTGTGTCGGCGTGCATATCGACGGCTATTGCGCGTTTATGAATACTAAGCGGATCGTTACCAGAATTCTGGGCCACGGGCGTAGATTTAGTGTCATTCATGTTGTTGTTAGAACAACCGGCGAGAAAGGTTGCAACCAAAAATAGCGTAATTAAAAAGTGTGGTTTAAGCCATTGCATTTCGATGTTACGCAAGCATGATTACAGGAGGCAAGCGTTCTTGCCAAGCGAACTCTATCTACTGTATTGTGCCCTATTCCCGCTTACTTTTTTCCTGAAGGAGTAAAAACACTCATGTTCTCAAAAGAGGGAACCACGCGAGATATTAAAACGCCTCGTATCGTCGACGTCGTCTGGCATAACGGTGAATTTATCAAATGGGACGACGCGCGAGTGCACGTGATGTCACACGTTCTGCACTATGGTTCAAGTGTCTTTGAGGGCATTCGCTGTTACGCCACTAAACGTGGTCCAGCCGTTTTCCGTCTGTCCGAGCACATTCAACGATTTCTCAACTCCGCGAAGATCTATCGCATGGATCATCCGTGGACGCTCGATCAGTTGTGCGACGCGGCCGTGGAAATCTCGCGCCGCGGTGGACTCGATCAGTGCTACATCCGGCCGATTCTGTTCCGCAGTCTTGATGAAGAACATCCGGCGTTTGGTGTGAATCCGTTTCCCAACCCGCTCGCCTGCTACATCGGCGCATGGGACTGGGGCAAATATCTCGGCGACGAAGCGATCGAACAGGGCGTGGATGTTTGCGTCTCGACCTGGAACCGGCTGACGCCAAACTCGATGCCGGCCATGGCCAAGAGTGGCGCCAACTACATGAACTCTCAGTTGATCAAGATGGAAGCGCTGTTGAACGGCTTCGCCGAAGGCATCGCGCTCGACGATCGCGGGTACGTTTCGGAAGGTTCCGGCGAGAACATCTTTGTTGTGGCCGGCGACGTGGTCCTTACCCCACCACTTTCGTCTTCGATCCTGCCGGGCATCACGCGCGACAGTGTGATTCAGATCTGTCACGAACTCGGCATCACGGTTAAAGAGCGCACCATTCAACGCGCGGCTCTTTACGTTGCCGACGAAGTCTTCTTCACCGGCACGGCCGCGGAGATCACGCCCATTCGCTCCGTCGACCGCATCACGGTCGGGCGCGGTGGACGCGGTCCGATCACCGAAGCGATTCAAAAAGTCTTCTTTGAAATCACCAGAGGCGACCGCGAAGCCCCCGGCCCCTGGCTCACCTACGTCAACGAGACCAATAAGTCTTCCGACAATGGCTTCGCCGGCGCAATCGAACCAACGGCGGAGTTAAAGGTCTCGGTTTAAGTGAAACAGGATTCACAGAATTAACAAGATGCCTCAGGAATTAGCCTATCTTGTTCATTCTGGAAGTCCTGTCAAAGACTTTTGTTGACGGCCCAAAGAGCGCCACGCTATAGTAAACGCGGCGCTCCTCCTACCAGCGCAAACTTCCAAACCCCAACCTTTTTAAGTGGTCCAAAAGGTTCTCAGGATATTTCATGGCCGTTAAGATTGACGATCTGTTACGTATTGCCTGCGGTCACGGCGCGTCCGACCTGCATTTGAAAGTCGGCGCGTTCCCGGTTATGCGCATCGGCGGCGAATTGCATCCGGTCGCCGATGCGCCGCGTTTGAAGCCGGAAGACACGTTGGACATGGCGTTCTCGATCATGTCCAACCGGCAAAAGCAGCGCTTTAAAGAGGTCTCGGAAGTCGATATCGGCTACGGCGTCTCAGGCCTCGGGCGTTTCCGCGCCAACATCTTTCAGCAACGCGGCACGGTCAGTATCGTCCTGCGTGTCATTCCCGATCAAAACAAGTCCGTCGGGCAACTCGGCCTGCCACCAGTTATTGAAAGGATCGCCGAAGAACGGCGCGGCATGATTCTCGTCACCGGCGCGACCGGCTCCGGAAAGTCGACCACGCTCGCCGCGATGATCGACTGCATCAATTCAACCCGCAGCGGTCACATCGTAACTATCGAAGACCCGATCGAATTTCTGCACCGCGATAAGCACTCGTTTGTGACGCAACGCGAGGTTGACGTCGATACGCGCTCGTTTGCTGAAGCTCTGCGCGGCGCGTTGCGCCAGGATCCGGACGTGATTCTCGTCGGCGAAATGCGCGACCACGAAACTATCGAGACCGCGTTGACCGCCGCCGAGACGGGCCATCTCGTGCTCTCAACGCTGCACACGCTCGATGCTACGGAAACGATCACGCGCATCGTTTCATCGTTTCCTTCGCACCAACAGCGATCGGTGCGCATTCAGTTGGCGGGCATTCTGAAAGCCGTTATCTCGATGCGACTCGTGCGTGCCGCGAAGGGCGCGGGACGCGTGCCGGCGATCGAGGTTTTAGTTTCGACTGCTTTCATTCGCGACCACATCATCAACGAAGAAAAGACCTACATGATTCGCGAGGCCATCGCGGCCGGCACATCACAATACGGAATGCAGACGTTCGATCAATCACTGTTTTCTCTACTTCAGCAGCGATTGATCACGCAGGAAGAAGCGTTGCACAACGCGAGCAACCCGGACGAGTTCAAGATGCGCGTGCAGGGAATCTACTCCGCCGACGACACGCTCGCGCACATGACAACACCCGCGATAACACCGCCGCCTTCAGCCACGAAACCAGCGCCACCCACAATCAAAACCGAAACCGAAAGCATCTTCGTCAAGCACTAATTCACACGCTCGCGGCGCATCACGCGCACGCCCGCGCGCCAGTCTTCGTTGATATCGAAGCGATACATTTCGATGTCACTCGCGATGCACTGCGCGAGTCGCAGGAACGAGGGATGGACGCGCAGCGTTGGCGCGACGAGATAGACCAACGGTGGTTCGTCGCGGATTTTCAGATCGCCGAAGAGCTTGGCACGCGCGATGTGCCCGCGGCGGCGATGTGCTTCGACACGACGCCAGTAATCCGCGCCCTGCAAAACGTGTTCGCGATCTTCGTAGACCTTCAACTCGATCACGACCAGTCTGCCGTCTTGCCGCAAGGCAAGCAGGTCGATCGGCCGGATGCCGAGTTTGCCTCCACGCGCGGTGCGAAACTGCGCGTGCAACGGCGCGATGATGAGGCCGGGATCGAGTCTGGTGATGTCGCGGCGCAAGAGTGATTCGAGCCACGCTTCCGCCGCGGAACGATAAAACGCGTGCTGGTGATCGGTAGCGAACGCAGAGCGATGCACGCGCAAATTATGAAGCAGGTTTTCCCATTCACGCTGCGTTGATTCGTCGAGCAAACGGCGATGTTCGCGGTCCAGGCCAAACCAGATTTTTTCGGCGCCTAGCAACGTGCGAACACGTGCGAATGGTAAGCCGAAGTATCGCAGTGTTTCACCGTGACGCGAATGGACCACGTCGATCGCGTCCGGGGCCTTGGCAATGATGGCGCTGGTTTGCGTGGTTATGGTGGCTGCAGGCACTGGTGGAAATGAGGCGAGCTTCTTCTTCCACAGTTCGCGCCGTTCGAGAGGTTCCGCGGCCGTTAGACTCGTGAGATATTTATCAACCACAAACACACGAATCTGCTCGCGCCAAGCTTCGCGCAACAGCGCCACACGATAAAGCAACGGCTTGAGTAATTCGTCAGAAACAACTAACCAGAGCTGTTCGATGTAGGGCGGCTTGGCTACACGATCGGCGGTTCGGTTGAACCACAACAACGTCGACGACAAGAACGCATCGACTGAAGCGGGTTGGCTTACGACGACCGGACCAGAAACTGCTATTCGCGTCAGTTTGCGGTGCAGGATGATGCGCGCGTAACGACCGGGGTGACCCGGTCTCGTGCCGCGATTTAAAGCACAGCGCTCGACGCGTGTTTGAGGTTGCGCAGTGCAGGCGAGTTGGGCCAGCTTCTCGCAACGAAACTGGCGCGCTGCGCGAATCGTCGCCGCCACGGCCAACGCCGACGCACGCGGAACGAGTTCAATCAACGGCAACTCGGCACCAAATCGACGCGACGCTTGCAACAGCAGCATCTGGCCGTTCCATTCCCAGCCGAGAATGCGCCACGAACGGCTTCCCTTCTCCGTCCAGCATGAAAACATCAGTGTTCCGTGTGCAACGGAGACGTCCATTTCGTCGCGACCGAGCGCGTAAGTCTCACCGCGTCCGGCGGTGCAGAACCATTCGGCGTGTTGGCGAAAGAGATCCTCGATCTGTGCGCGTGCAGCTTCAGTCGAACCGAGAGATGTGAGGTGTTCGAACATAACGTGAGGTGAGTCTGACTCCCGCAAAGACGCAAAGGCGTAAAGTAAAGACTTCAAACCAGAACTTTGCGTCTTTGCGCCTTTGCGGGAAACCTTCTTTCGTATGCTACCATTTTTACTCGACCAATGAAGAACATCTATCTAGCAGGTGCAGTAAGAACACCAATCGGAAAATTTGGCGGCACGTTGCAGTCGTGGACGGCCGCTGACATGGGCGTCGCCGTTGCTAAGGAAGCGTTGCGACGCGCGAACGTCTCGCCGGAGAACATCAACGATTCTATCTGGGGCTGCGCGCGGCAAGCGGGCGGTGGTCCAAACGTCGCGCGGCAGATCACGTTCCGCGCCGGCGTCCCGGAAACAGTCCCCGCCTTCACCGTCAATCAAGCCTGCGGCTCGGGAATAAAAGCGATTATTCTGGCCGCCCAGGAGATCATGTTGGGCCGGGCCGACGCCGTGCTCGCCGGCGGCACCGAGAGCATGTCGCGCGTTCCGTACTTCGCTGAAGGCGCGCGCTGGGGCATGCGCATGGGCAACACCCAACTCGTCGACGGCATGTATCGCGATGGTTTCAACGATCCATTGTCCGGCCTGATGATGGGCCAGACCGCCGAGAAACTCGCGCGGCAACACGAGATCTCTCGCGAGGAGCAGGACGAGTTTGCCCTACGCTCGCAGCAAAAGGCCGAAGCCGCAATCAAATCCGGGCGGTTCAAAGACGAACTGATGCCGCTCGAGATCGCGGGCCGCAAAAACGAAACGACGAGCTTTGCACAGGACGAACACTGTCGCGCCGGAACGACGCTCGCCGATCTCGCGAAACTGCCGCCGGTCTTCTACAAAGATGGCAGCGTCACCGCCGGAAACTCTTCGGGCATCACTGACGGAGCGTCAGCACTGGTTGTGCTGAGTGAAACAGGCCTCGAACGAGCAGGTGTGAAAGCGCAGGCACGCATTGTCGATTACGAGATCTCCGGCGTCGCTCCCGACATCATGGGAATCGGTCCAGTGCCCGCGGTTCGTGCACTACTCGCACGCCAAAACCTGACGTTGGACCAGATCGATCTCATCGAACTCAACGAAGCCTTCGCGGCCCAGGTCATCGCCTGCGATCGCGAACTCGGATTTGACTCGGAACGGTTGAACGTCAACGGCGGCGCTATCGCGTTGGGCCATCCCATCGGCTGCACCGGAGTGCGAATCACGACCACGCTGGTCCACGAGATGCAAAAGCGTGAAGCGAAGCTCGGACTCGCAACGTTGTGCGTCAGCGGCGGCATGGGCTTGGCCCTGTTGCTGGAACGAGTGTGAGCGCGATGTGGACGCGCCGGAAGACGCTGTTGACTTCGTTTTCTATCGCGCTCATCACGATCTCCTGCGCACAAAACCAAAAAGTCGCCACCGAAACCACTAGCAACGAGACTGTTGTCTCTTCAACTCCGCCTTTCCAAACAAAAGAACCTGAGCGCTATCGAGCCACGCGCACGATCACGACCGTGAACGCAGCGGGCGAAACCGTCGTTACAAAAAATCGAGTCGCTCGAGACGGCGAACTGCGCCGCGACGAAACCGAAATGTGGCAACGGCGCGTGGTCTATCTTTATCTGCCGGAAGGAAAGTTTCTGCTGGTACCGGATGAAAAAGTGTTTGTTGACCTGACTAAAACAGACGACACCTCCAGCCTCGACGAAGAGTCGGAAAGTTCGCCCGATCGACTGCTGCACACCGAACCCATCGCCACGAGCTACCAGCAAATCGCCACTGAGAGTGTCAACGGCCGCACGGCGCAAAAGTATCGCATCGTTGTTAACAGTTCCACCTGTACAAACGTCAGCGTCAATGAGACTCTGATTTGGATCGACGAGACGTTGCACATGCCGATCAAGTCTGAAACGACATCCGGCGACGGCAAGCGCGTGACGATGGAACTCTCGGAGATCGGGCTCGACGTCGACCGGAGTGTTTTTCGAATACCGGAGGGTTACGAAAAGATTGCAATGCCCGGCCTGCTTCAGCGTGTGAAAGTTCAACCGAAGGAGCCAACCTGAGAAACTCCTCGAGGCATCGCAGTGCGGGCTCCAAAAACGACCACTCAATCTCCCGTACAGCAAAATCCCTGGAAAGGCTTTCGTAGTGACAAGAAAATTTCTAAACCTCGCAATCGTTGTTTTGGCCGTTTGCTCTTCGCAGGTTCTGGCGCAAACACGCGCGCGCAACAACGCGCCGGCTCCCACGGGACTGCTCGCGTCGCTGCCACAATCCGACACGGTCGCGCAGGTGAAAATGCGGCTACTGCTGAGCGAAGCGATGCCGCGAATATTCGCCAGTAACCCGGCGAAGTTGGCCGAGATTAATACTGATATCGACGCGTTTAAAACCCGCACCGGTCTCGACCCGCGGATGTTCGAACAGATCGCGGTGGGTGTTCGATACACCTTTCCGGCCGAGGGCGTGACAAAAGCGCAAACTGTCGCGTTGGCACGCGGCGAGTTCAGTCCGGCGGCGATGGTTGCGGCGGGAAGAATCGCGTCAAACGGGTCGTATCGCGAGGAGAAGTATCAGGGCAAGACGATCTACATCTTCAAACTCGATCAGAGTATTCGACTGTTCGGGATGTTTAGTTTCCGTATCGACGAACTCGCTGCGTCGCCACTCGACGCGACGGTACTCGCGCTAGGCGATCTTGCGGGTGTGCAGTCAGCGATCGACGCCGGTCGTTCGCGCAAAAACGCCAATGCCGAATTGATTGCGTTGGCGAACCGCGATCCAAACGCGCTCATCGGCTTCGGCAGTAACATCACGGAACAGTTGATTCGCAACCTCGACATCGGCAACGCTCCGATCGCCGCTGACCTGAGCAAGTTGCGGCAGGCCTACGGCTCGGTCGGTTCGACTGAAAGAGATCTGGAACTGTTTCTGGCCGCGCGGGCGGTGAATGCCGATGCAGCGAAGAACCTCGGCGACACGCTCGAAGGTCTGAAGCAGTTTGGCGCTTTGCTTGTTGGGCGTTTGTCAGGAGCGAAAGGCGTTCTGGCGAAGAGCGCGTTGGCTAACATGAAGATCGCGACCGCGGCGAATGAATTACAGATACGCACCGCAGTGCCGCAGGCTGATATCGGACCGCTAATGGGTGGTAACTAGAGCCACAAAGAGGCACAAGAAGTATTCCTTGTGCCTCTTTGCGGCTTACTTCGTTGGGAAATTGAATCCCGGCGGTAGCGCTGGTTCAGGAGCAGACGCGGCCTGCTGTTCGTCGAGTTCTTTCAGCACGTCTTCATAGATCTTGATCTTGCCGTCCTGCTTCATCTTCTCCTGCACTTTGGCAATGTAATCCTCGAAGACCTGGTTCTGACGCGCACCGAGCAGTTGCTGCTTCAACCGGTCGCGTTCGCTTTCATTTAACGCCGTGAAGTCCGGTTCGATCCGCTTCACGATCCCGACAATCACCCACTTGTCGTCAACCTTGATCGGCGTCTTGCTGACCTCGCCCTGTTTCAGATTGTAGATCGCGTCGTCGATTGCAGTACTCGTCCCGGCTTTTCCTAACGTCGAGCTCAACTTGAAGCCTTCTTCAAAACCTGAGTCGAAGCCGTCCTTCTCGCCCGCTGCTTTAACCGCGTCAGGACTGCTCAAACTCGCAGCCAACTCCTTCGCTTTCTGATCGAGTTGTTCCTTCGCGCGTTGCTCTTTCATCGCGTCCGCGACTTTGGTTTTGACTTCGTCGAACTCCGGAACTCGCGGGTCTTTCTTGTCGACGAGCATCGGAATCGCAAAACCATCCTTGACTCCGGCCTGATCGGACACGTCGCCCGGATTGTTGAGCTTCGCCAACTCCTGCTCAAACTGTTGATTCGCGCCGATGTTCGGCACGTCGTCGCCCGGCTTAACATAACCCGTTTCGCGCACCATCTCGGCGGGCGTCATGTTGGCTTGCGCGGCAAACTCCTGGGCCACCTTTTCCGGATCCTTCGTTTCCTTCAAACGAGCCGCCGCCTTTTTGGCAAGCTCTAACGCAACACCGTAGCCGCGTTGATTACGAGCCGAAATCAGCAGTTCGGGCTTCGCCTGTTCGAACGTCTTGGGAACAGAGTCGCCACGGCGCAGAATGTAAAAGTTGCCGGCATATCGAATCGGAACGTCGGTAATTTGGCCGACCGTCATCGGCTCCGCGCGATCGTACAAACTGTGCGGCTTGTTTGCGTTTGGCTTGAATGGAGCCGCGATATAACCATTGTTCCTGGCGCTGGTTGGATCTTCTGACTGTCCCTTCGCTGCTTCGGCAAACGCCTGCTCACTAACTGTAGGACCGTCTTTCGTCAGCTTGGCGATTAGATCCTTCGTCTTCTGCTCGACTTGCCCATCGAGATCCGGGCGCGCGACTTTCAAAACAATCTGCTGAATCTTGACGCCGGCCTCTTTGAACTTGGGATCTAATCCGTCGTAGTTGGCTTTCAAATCCGCATCCGAAATGCTTAGTTTCGAACCGGCTTTCTCGATGTTGATAAAGACGTATTTAACTTTGCGCTGTGGTTCGAGGTAGCGATAGTCAGTCTTGTGACTTTCGAAGTAGCTGCGCAGTTCTTCATCGCTCGGCTGAATCTTCTCGGCGAGTTTGTCCGCGGTGAGCGAGATGTAATTGACGTCAAACGACGTGTTGCGGCGCTTGTACTCTTCACGCACTTCCTCGTCAGAAACGTTGACGCTCGCGGTAACGAATGCTCGCAACTTCTGCTGCGCGATCAAATTGCGCATCTCGTTTTCATAAGTGTCGGTGTCGCCGTAACGCCCCACGACCGACTCTTTATAACGCTCGTAACCGACAAATCCGCCGGAAGCGTCGCTGAACTCTTTGATCAGCCGCTCTTTCAGTTCCGCATCGCTGGCTCCGAGGCCGAGGCGCTCGGCTTCCTGCACGATCACGCGGCCCTTGATTAGACCGTCGAGAAACATGCGGCTGGTGCCGATGGAGGCGATTTGGGGTCCATACGCCTGCATCATGCTTTCACGCCTGCGGGCGAGTTCGGCGACGGTGATGTGGTCGGAGCCGACCTTGGCCACGGATTCCGTGTTCTTGGTCGGATCGATGGTGCTGGCGGTGCGGCCGGGCGCGTAGAAGAAGATCAAGCTGACGGCCATCAGTATCGCAAAGCCGAGGATGACAATGTTGCGGGTTCGTTCGAGACGTCCTAATTGTTTGAGCATTATTTATAACCTTTCGAGGGCGAACCGCGGATTGTAAGGGAGATACAGGACAACTGACAACCTGCGCAGCAGGCGTTTTGAGCTCAGGGCACGCGTTTTGAGTTCAGCCTTTAGGCTGTCCTGAACAAAGCAAGCTAAGGCTTGAACACAGAACGCGTGGTTTGCTACTACGAAACTCAGATGCTATTTTACTGCCCTCCATGGATGCATTCAGCGGCTCGACCTGGCTGTGGCTGGGATTCAGTATCTTTATAGTCACGATGTTGAGCCTGGACCTCGGGCTCTTCAATCGTAAAGCTCACACAATTCATTACCGGGAAGCGTGGATTTGGAGCGGCGTCTGGGTGACTCTGGCCCTGATTTTTGCCGGGCTCGTGTTTCATTACCAAGGCTCGACGCGCGGGCTGGAGTTTTTGACCGGCTATCTGATTGAACTTTCGCTTTCGGTCGACAACCTGTTTGTCTTCCTGCTGATCTTTTCCTATTTCAAAGTGCCGGCGCAGTTTCAGCATCGCGTGCTGTTTTGGGGCGTGATGGGCGCCCTGATCATGCGTTTGACGATGATTTTCGTCGGCGCGGCGCTGATCAACCGTTTCCACTGGATCATCTACATCTTCGGCGCGTTCCTCGTTTACACCGGCATCAAGATGTTTCGGCACGACGAGATCGAGATTCACCCCGACCAGAATTTTGTAGTTCGCGCTGTCACGAGATTCCTGCCGATCACACGGCACTACGAAGGCGAGAAATTTTTCACCAAAGTCAACGGCAAGAGCACCGGCACGCTGCTGCTGCTTGTTTTAATGGTCGTGGAAGTGACCGATCTGGTGTTTGCGGTCGACTCGATCCCGGCGATTTTTGCCATCACGAGAGACACGTTCATCGTCTACACCTCGAACGTTTTTGCGATTCTGGGCCTGCGTTCGATGTATTTCCTGCTGGCGGGAGTGGTGGAAAAGTTTCGCTACCTGCGCACCGGACTGGCCATTGTGCTCACGTTTATTGGCCTGAAAATGCTAATCGCGGCGATAGGCGTCTTGATTCCGATATGGATTTCGCTGGTCTTTGTCGCGCTCGTCCTGGTCGGTTCGGTTGTGGCGTCCCTACTCATCCCGGGCAAGCCCGACAACACCATGAAAGTCGATTTGCCACCCGATTTCATGGGCGACGAGTCAATTTCCGCCAAATAAGTATAAAAATCGCTTCCGTTTAAACGTGCTTGAACGTTTTCGCGTCCCTGTGCTAAATTCCTGAACTGGTAGTGTTGCTGCCTGGAAATCGGCGGGTTCCACTCGCCGGCGCCTTTTACGGACTCACATCCCGATTAACGTGCGGCTCAAGCCCTTAGCAGAACCGCACTGATCTCAACCGAGGTTGGACCCCCTCCAAGAATAGAAAAATGGTGGCGAATAGGACCAGTCGTTTTGCCTATGATTGGTGGATCATTCAGAAGCGTTTCGTCTATCTGATGATCGCCGGTCTTATCCTCTGCATCTTCGCCGCGGGCGCTGCGCTTTACGTGTGGATGTACGGCAATCCCTTCAAAAACGTAGCGCAAATGAACTATCCGGCCGGCGCGCGGTTCATCTCGTTTGAAGGTGACGTACGCGTCGTTCGGGCGGCCACGCGCGAGACAATTCCCGCTAGCACCGACACGCAGCTCTACCCCGGCGACACAGTGCAAACGCAGGCCAATGGCCGCGCTCGCATCGGCCTCGCCGACGGTTCGACGCTCGTGGTCAAACCAAACAGCACCATCATCGTGCGCGACAACGCCCGCGCCGACGACGGCAAACGAACCAACGTTCACGTCAAGGTCGATAGCGGACAACTCTCAGTGCGTACCGAGCAGCAGGCTGACGGCACCACCAACGTCGTCGAAACGCCGAAGACCAAGAGCACGATGAGTCAGAGCACGAGCGCGAGTTTCGGAGTCAATCCTGAAGGCACTGAAGAAATCCGCGTCTCGACTGGTGCGATCGAAACGACAAACAGCGCCGGCGAGAAAACCTCGATACGCGGTGGAGAGTACGTTTCAGTTAACAATTCCGGACGTCTCTCAGCCGCGCAGAAACTGCTCGACGTGCCGCAACCATCCACGCCACACGATCTCGAAAAGGTTTTTGTTGGCGGAAACGGCGCCGCGAGCATCGCTTTGAAATGGCAACGGCCACAGTCAGGAACACCTGCTTACTATCGTGTCGAAGTAGCAACATCTCCGTTCTTCGTCACTGACGGAAAAGTTATCGAACGCGATCAGTTACAGGCGACTGAGTTGGCCGCGAGCGATCTGCGTCCGGGAGTTTACTTCTGGCGCGTGCGTGCAACGGCCGCGAGTGGTCAGGCCAGCGACTGGAGTGATCCGTTGAAATTCATCGTGGCGACACGAGGAACCGGATCGCAGGTGGGTGCTGCTAATCTCACCGCCGAACTTCTCGGTGGCAATCTTTATCTCGTTCGCGGCCGCGCCGAACCAGGCACAACGATCAGAGTAAGCGGACGCGAAACGATCGTTAACCCCGACGGTTCGTTCCAAATCCAATTGATAATTCCCGCGGGGACGCGCGAAGTAACTGTCGAAGCGCAAGACCCGCAAGGCAACAGCAGTCAATACAAAGTTTCACTTTCCGGCCGCACCGCGCGCGGCCGAGCCTGAGTCGGAGAGAGCTACGAGCGTGTCGAGTCACGTAATTCTATTGACTGATGCTCATGAAGCACCGGCCTACGAGCTAATCGAGGCGTTGCGGCAGGCTGGTGTGAAGACTCTGATCGAGGGTCTGCGCGAAGTGGAAGTTGAGGTCGCGCTGGCGCAGCAACGGAAGAATCAAAGCGGACTTTCCGACCTCGATGGTCCACCGCCGCTCGCCGTGCTTTACGAAGTGGTGCCAGGCGCGGACATGGTTGAACTGCACACGGCCATCAACCACGCAAAGGCGTTTTGGCCCGGCGCGCCGCTCGTTGCGTGCCGCCGGCAGATGAATGGCTATCAGAGTTTGAACCTGCGCAGTCTCGACGGGGCAACGCTAAAAAGGCTCGGTTTTCTTGCCATTGCGGACAAATCCGCGCAACTCCCAGCGTTGTTGCGGGAGATCGAAGGCCAGGGGAATTCGGGGGAACTGCGGCTGCCGGAGATCGTCGAAAGACCTGCCGGACGCGGTTGTTCGTCACTTCCGCCCAAGATCAAATTCAATGATTTACGCGCGGCGTTTGATCTCGTCGCTTCTTTGCACTTCATCGGCGATCAAAGTGGCGCCGCAAACACCG
>DATEHX010000137.1:0-4881 GCA_035279345.1 Pyrinomonadaceae bacterium
CAGATCAAGTGTGAGCCGCGTGTGATTCCCGATGTGCTCGAAGTCGACGTTTCGAATCTCGATGTACACGACACGTTGCATGCTTCAGACATTCCCGTTGCCGAAGGCATCGAGGTTCTGACTGATGCGGACCAGGTGATCGCGACGGTCGGTATCGTGAAGGAAGAGGAAGTGGCGGCGACGCCGGGTGAAGGCGAAGAGCCTGCCGAACCGGAAGTAATCGGCAAGGGCAAGAAGGAAGAGGAAGGCGAAGAGTAGTAAAGACATTGTTGATTGCCGATTTTCGATTTTTGTGGACCAGCAGGTGTAGTGAGTTCTTCAATCGGCAATCGGCAATCAAAAATCGACAATGCTTATAGTTGGTCTTGGCAATCCCGGCTCCGACTATGCTGCGACGCGTCATAACCTCGGGTTCATGTTGATTGACAAACTGGCGGAAGATGAACGGATTGTGGTGAAGCGCCGTGAATGCAACTCGATCGTGGGCCAGGGTCAGATTGAGGGTGTCGTCACCAAGCTCGCGAAACCACAAACGTTCATGAACTTGAGTGGCGGCGCGGTTTCGTGCTTGCTGCAAAAGATCGAAAGCGATGCGCCAGTAAAACAGTTAGTAGTGATTTCCGATGATCTGGCTTTGCCCGTCGGAAAGATTCGCATTCGCGAACGTGGATCGGCAGGTGGTCATAACGGTTTGAAGTCGATCATCGCCGCGATTGGCACTGACGAGTTCATCCGCTTGCGGATCGGGATTCAACCGGATCATCCGCTTGCTGACTCGAAACGGTTTGTGCTCGATACGTTTTCGAAAAGCGAACAGCCAGTGGTGCAGGAAACGATTGAGCGATCGGCATCCGCACTGAGAACGCTGATTAGGTATGGCGCCCTGAAAGCTATGGCGGACTTTAATTGAGAGAGTTTGAGTGGAGGAATTTTGTGAATAACAAGAGACAGTACGAAGTGGTCTTCATAGTCGACCCGAAAGCCGACGACGAAGTGTCGAAACTGAGTGAGAATTTCGCACAGATCGTCACGGACCAGGGCGGCACCGTGACCAGGAACGAAGTCATGGGCAAGCGCCAGTTGGCTTACGAGATTCTGCACCACAAAGACGGCACGTTTGTGTTGCTGGAGATCGAAGGCTCCGGCAAGGAGATCGCCGAGCTCGAGCGTCGTATGCGCGTCAACGATCGCGTACTGCGCTACATCACGGTGCGCGTCGATGAAGATCGCCGCCGTGCTGAGAAGTTGAAGGAGCGCCGTGCTCGCAAAGCGGCCAAGCGACCCGAACGACACGGTGGGTCGTCGCGTCGTGGTCCAGCAATGGACTTTGCTGAAGCGTCGGGCGAATAAAGTCATTGTCGATTGCCGATTTCCGATTGCCAATTTTCAGCAGTGGTGAAGTCAGCTTTGAAATCGACAATCGTCAATCGAAAATCGACAATTATTTAGAGGAAGCTTATGTCAACCAATTACGAAGACCGTCAGCGTGGTGGCGGTGGTGGATACGACAACGACGACGATCAGGATCGACGCCCAATGGGCGGCGGACGCGGCCAGGGACGCCGCATGCACCGGCGGCGTGTCTGTCGCTTTTGCATCGACAAAGTAGACCTGATCGACTTCAAAGACGTCAGGCTCTTGCTGAATTATCTTCCCGAGCGCGGCAAGATCCTGCCGCGGCGCATCTCCGGTAACTGTGCGACTCACCAACGCATGTTGGCGGAAGCGATCAAGCGCGCGCGCAACATCGCGCTGCTGCCGTACACCACCGACTAAGGGACAGGAGAAGGACGATGGCACACACGAAAGTTCTATTACGTGAAGACGTGGATGATCTCGGCGCGCGCGGCGAGATCGTCAGAGTCAGGGCCGGTTACGCCCGCAACTATTTGCTGCCGCGCAAACTCGCAGTGGAAGCGACCACTGGAAACGTGAAGGGAATCGAGCAGGAACGCGCCGCGCTTTTGAAGAAGGAAGCGAAAGAGCGTGCGACGGCGGAAGCGCAGTCGCAGCAAATGGGTTCGCTGGTGTTGGAGTTCAAACGAAAGGCCGGCGAGCAAGGCGCGCTGTATGGTTCGGTCACGTCGATGGACGTCGCCGAGGCGTTGCACGAGCGTGGTTACGAGATCGATCGTCATCGCATTCACCTGCGCGAGCCATTGAAGCGTTTGGGCGATTACACGGTTCCGGTACGTCTGCATCGCGAGGTGACCATGGAGCTGCAAGTACGGGTCGTGCCGGAAGGCGAAGTGATCGTTGGTCACCTGTCGCCCGATCAGGAAGCTGAGCTTGCGAAGCAGACTGCTGCTAACGAAGAAGGCGCTGAAGAATAAAACAGCCGCGTTGCAGTAACACCCCGTGATTGTATTGCAAGTAATAACGCCGCATGTTAAAGACGTGCGGCGTTATTTTTGCGCTTTGAAAATTTCTCCTTCAAACTTCTCTCATGGCGACTCCTGATTTAATCCGTGACCAGGCTTTTGAACGCGCATTACCGAACAGTTCCGAAGCTGAACGCGCGATTCTCGGCGCGGTGTTGCTCGACAACGGCCTGATCAGCCAGGCGATCGAACAGCTCCGCCCCGAAGACTATTACGTTCCTTCGCACCGGCGCGTCTTCGTCGCGATGATCGCGTTGTTCGAACGTGGCGCTGAGATCAACCCGATTCTGATCGGCGAAGAGCTCAAGAAAGAGAACTTACTCGAATCAGTCGGCGGCATCAGTTTCATCACTAACCTCACTTATGGTCTGCCGCACTCGACCAACATCCTGCACTACGCGAAAGTTGTCCGCGGCAAGTCGATGCTGCGGCAACTCATCAAAAGCGCAAACAAGATCACGCAGGAAGCACTCGCCGAAGAAGACGAACCCGAGATCATTCTCGATCATGCCGAGCATGCGATCTTTCAACTCGCCGACGAACGCATTCGCCAGGGCTTCATGCATGTGAAACCAATTGCGGAGTCACTGCTGGAAAAAGTTCAGGAGATGGAAGGCCGTTCCGCGGTGCTCACTGGATTGACGACCGGCTTTGCGGATCTCGACAAGATGACTTCCGGCCTGCAGAACTCCGACCTGATCATTCTTGCTGCTCGGCCGTCGATGGGAAAGACCAGTTTCGCGTTGATGCTGGCGGAGAACGCGGCGATTCACGCGGGCGCGGTTGTCGGTGTGTTCTCGCTGGAAATGTCGAAAGAGTCGCTGGTGATGCGCATGCTTTGTTCGCAAGGCAACATCGACGCGCAGCGTTTTCGAAATGGATTTCTTTCGCGGCTCGAGTGGGCGCAGATTGCGAAGTCACTCGGCATTCTCGCGGACACGAAGGTCTATCTCGACGACACACCGGGCATTAGCGTGTTGGAGATGCGGGCGAAGGCGCGCCGGCTCGCGGCCGAGCAAAAGAAGCTCGATCTGATCATCGTCGACTACTTGCAGTTGATGTCGGGTTCGGCAAAACGTGTCGAGTCGCGGCAACAGGAAGTGTCGCAGATCTCGCGCGAGTTGAAAGGACTCGCGAAGGAGTTGAACGTGCCGCTGGTGGCGCTGTCGCAGCTTTCGCGCGCGCCTGAATCGCGTTCGGATCACCGTCCACAACTCGCGGACCTGCGCGAGTCGGGCGCGTTGGAACAGGACGCTGATCTGGTGGCGTTCATCTTTCGTGAGGAGCAGTACAAGACGCCTGAAGAACGCGACGCAATGCCCGAAGATCGCAAGAACATCACAGAACTAATCATCGCCAAACAACGCAACGGTCCCACCGGAACTGTCGAACTCCGCTTCACTCCCTCCAGCATGCGATTCGACAATCTGTACCGCGAGTAGCTCTATTCCCCCTCAGTTCGCTCTTAAATGAAAACGTAAACAGGAGATCCCCCATGGAAGAAATAAATACGACTGTCTCCTCAAACGAGGAGTCTGACCTCCCAACATCATTACAAGGAAACCTGAAACTCGATCCCGTAACCTGGGCTGCGGCAGGCGCGGTCGCCAAGTGGGTTGGAGAAAAAGCGGCCGGTGGTTTGGTGAGCGCCGCGATGGGAAAAGTGTTCAGCGAAGTGATGGACGCCATCGGAATGGGCGGGCCGAATCTGGTTGAGAAGCTCGACAAGATCAGCGAACAACTGGTCCAGGTGCAAAAGTCTTTAGATCGGTTAACTGAGATGACCGTCGAGATTCTGAGACAGCTTGCCGAACTCAAAGAGTTCATGGAGAAGAGTCTCCAGATCCAAACTCTCATCGGCGCTATGACGCGGATCGACGTTGCGTATGGCAACGCTTCTGAACAACTTCAGGCGAGCGCAGGTCCAACGGGGCGCGCGATCTCGCTGCGTACGCTCGTTGAAAAAATGCCTCACTACAAGGACATCACGAAGGAACAACTGGAAGCTGCCGCGAAGGAGTTCGCCTCGTATGTCTCAGACATGCCGACTCAGATCGAAATCATTCACACCACCTTGGCGAAGGCAGCATTCGGGCAAACGTCACTGCTTATACATTGGGTCAAAGAGCTCGCGCAGCAAGTGAACGCGCGCAAGATCGGCCACGACGCCGCGTATTTGGTTCTCGAAGGCTACTTTCTCCAGGCAATCTCGATGCAACTCAAAGGCGTCAGCGCTCACTGTGTTGCGTTGGGAACAGGTGACCATGGACCAGCGCTGATCAGCGATTATGTGCAGGACACGTTCGCTAAGACGATGAAGAGTGAAACCTTGGCGTTTGTCGAAGCAGTCGAACTCTTTCTGTTCCTGACCGTGAAACCCACCATGCCGATCGGAAGCTTGCCGGACGGAATGGGAGAACGAGAGTTTCCAAAGCAAGTCGATGAAATGCTGCTGCGCGCGGACCTGCTTTCCGCCGCGCTCAATTTGATCTCCTTTAAA
>DATEHX010000138.1:0-9597 GCA_035279345.1 Pyrinomonadaceae bacterium
AAACTTCCGGCAATTGGGCCAGTCGCTGATTTCTTAGCAGTACGCGCAGAAAGCTGGCAGTTGTTTCCCTGACGCGCGTGCGGGAGATCAACTCCTCGAGTACGGTTTGTTTTTGGTCGTAAGCGACCGTGGGATTAGCGAAGACTTCTTTTAACTGCGGATTACTGTCGATCATTGAAGCCCAAACCTCGATCTCTTTTTGGACTTCTCGTTCCTCGCGGCGCTCGATAACCACATCGGCGAGAGCTGACGCGTACCGGCGCGCGACCGTCTGTATGCTCAAACTCTGGCCCTCCTCAATTCACCGATGCTGTCCTCTATTAATCGCCGGTCAGCTTCCGGACTAATCTCGCCGCGCACTCTTTCGCGCGCGAACTCAACGCTCTTCTGCGCCAAAAACTGTCGCAGCGATTTGCGCGCGATCTTGGCAGCGTTGTCCATCTCGCGTTCCGCTTGCTGCTTCAGTTTCTCAATTTCGCGTGCGGCCGCGGCGGCAACCCGTTGCTTCTCTGCCTCAGCTTCCTTGTGTGATTGATCTGTAACCGCACGGACGTCGGTATCGACGCGACTCAACAGCGAGTCAGCCTCCGCCATCTTCGCAACTGCGAGTGCTTTCTGCTCCTGCGCCTGGACCAGCTCCTTCTTGATCGCCTCACGCCGCGTGCTCAGCGCTTCGCTGATCGGACGCCGCATAATGTAGATGCCGAAACCTACAAAGATCGCCAGGTTAACAAACTTCCATAGCTCAAGGCCTGGATAGTTGAAGAAACTCGTTCCTTCTGCCAACGCGAGTATGTTCATTTCCGTGTTAACGATGTGAGATTCGACTAACTTATTGAACCGGCCGGCGCAGTATCTGCGAACTAATCAAATCGCCGATCGACGCCGCCTGCGATTCCAATTCTCCGCGAACCTGTTGCTCTTGCAGCCGCGTCGTTTCCACCTGTGCGGCTACCGTGTGTGACATCTGTTCTCGATACTGACGTACTTTCTCGTCCTTCTCTTTGACTGCCGCAGCACGTTCCTTTTCGAGCAGTCGATATCCTTCAGTTCGGGCTTCTCGTAACGCGGCGTTGTATCGCCTTACTTTTTCTTCGGTTTCAGCCGCCAGGGTCTCAGCCTCTTTTATCCGACCTTCCACTTGCCGTTCGCGTTCGGCGAGTATCTGGTTAATCGGTCTTAGTAACGTTCGGTTAAGAATAAAGACCATCACGCCCACCATTAGGAGGTGGAGCAGTAACGTACCATCAGGCACCAACTGAATTTGGGCGAGAAACATCCGCTTCCTCTGAATAAGTAATTACTTTGCCTGCCGAAAAGCGCGCGAGTCTAACATGCACCACCTACATCCGCCAAACGACCCACGCTCGCCATCCAACACCATAGCCACTTTACATTGTGGTCTTGGAGCAATTGTACTTATTACACTCGGCTCGTAGAGAGCAGCAAGTTGTAGATGCGATCCAAGTCCTGGTTGCTGAAAAAACTGACCTCAATCTTCCCCGGTCCTTCGCCACGGAGTTGAACGATCCTGACTTGGGTGCCGAGTGCTCGCCTCAGTTTAGTCTCGGCGGCGCGGATATTTGGATCCACAGCGCTTGCGGTTTTTGCCGGTGAACCTTCGACCGCTTTGCGAACCAAGTGCTCTGTCGCCCTGACAGAGAGAGCGCCATCAATAACCTGCCGAGCAATCTTGCGCTGTAGATCCACGTGCGCCAATCCGAGAATGGTCCGCGCGTGTCCGGTCGACAGACGACCTTCGACAACGAGTTGTTGTAAGTCGTCAGGAAGTTTGAGCAGGCGCAGATAATTGGTGATGTACGAACGATCACGGCCGACGCGTGCGGCGAGCGCCTCTTGGGTAAGACCCACATTTTCAATCAATCGTTTGTAAGCCTGCGCCTCCTCGATCGGGTTGAGGTTCTCACGTTGAATGTTCTCAATGAGCGCGATTTCCAGCAGGTCTTGATCCGGAACTTCTTTCACGACGACCGGGACTTTGGAAAGCCCCGCGAGCCGCGCCGCACGCCAGCGTCGCTCGCCGGCGATGAGCTCATATCGATCCCCTTGCCGCCGCACCAGCAGCGGTTGCACGATCCCGTGAGCGCGGATCGAGTCCGCCAACCCCTCAAGGCTGCCCTCGTCAAAATGGGTGCGCGGCTGCATCGGTCCCGGAACAATCGAGTCGAGTTCGACTTCTGTCTGTTCGGGACCGAGATCGACCGTCGTGTCAGACGACAGTAGAGCTCCCAGTCCTCGACCCAGTGCTTTTCGATTCATAGACAATCTCCCTGGCTAGCTGTGAGTAAGCTTCGGCGCCTTTTGAATGCGCGTCATAACTAAAAATCGGCTTGCCGTAGCTGGGCGCTTCGGCGAGCCTGATGTTGCGTGGAATTACTGTCTGGAAAACTTGAAGACCATAAAAGGCACGGAGGTCAGCCGCTACGGCGGCCGACAAGTTAGTTCGTTCGTCATACATCGTGAGGAGTAGCCCTTCGATCAACAATCCCGGATTGTGCAGGCGTCGTATTCGTGCAAGCGTATCGAAAAGCTCCGTGACGCCTTCGAGGGCATAGTATTCACATTGAATCGGCACCAGCAGTGACTTCGCGGCAGTGAGGGCATTCAGAGTCAACAGTCCGAGCGAAGGCGGACAATCTATAATTATGTAATCGTAGTTCTGTTCGACGGGCGCGAGCGCGCGCCTCAATCGAAATTCCCGCTGCTCCACCTCGACGAGTTCAATTTCCGCACCGGCCAAGTCCTTGTTTGCAGGAATGATGTCGAGAGATTCAATGGGCGACCGCTGCGTTACCGACGAAACAGGCTCATCAAGTACGAGACTGTGGTAGAGATTTCTGCGAAAACTGCCGCGTTGGACCCCAATTCCGGAGGAAGCGTTTCCCTGTGGATCTGCGTCTACGAGGAGTACTCTATGGCCCCATTTAGCAATAACTGCCGCCAAATTGACCGCCGTCGTGGTCTTTCCCACTCCGCCTTTCTGGTTTGCGACAGCTATTATTTTTGCCATTATTCTCCGCCGTAAACTAACACAGACCCGTCAAAGCGAGCCACACCGATCAATCGGGACTCGTTTTATTGACCTACGGGGGGATGTTTCACGTGTCCCACTACTTTAAAAGGGACACGTGAAACATCCCGATTAAACTGCCTTTTGTTGTAAGGACAGGAACACGAGCAGCGTTGACAGCGCTGCCGGGGTGAGTCCTGGCAAACGCCTCGCTTCTCCAAACGTTTCCGGTCGAGCCCTATCCAGCCGCTCGACCACCTCGTGCGAAAGTCCGCTAATCCCGCCAAAGAACATGTCGCGTGGAATCCTTAAAGTGTCGTGCTGGTACAGTCTCGCTATGGTCGCCTTCTGGGACTGGAGATAGCCGTCGTACAGAGAGTCCGCCAGCACGGAGCTGAGATCGGCCTCGCTCACCGGTTTCAGTTCCGCCGGCAACAACGACATTATCAGGTCCGATGAGACGCGCGGGCGCTTAGCTAATTGGCCTAAAGAAATCACGTCGCCCAGATCCGCTCCGAGCAGCGCGCTAACCGCGGCGTGCTGAGTATCGGAACGACGCAACCGCGTTTCATCGAGTGCGGTTCGCAAAATTGCAAGACGAGCCTGTCGCGCGTTGAAGCGATCCCAATCGGAATCTCCGACCAACCCCAATTCCCTGCCATATCTTTGAAGCCTTTCGTCGGCGTTGTCGTAACGCAGCGCCAGGCGATACTCCGCACGCGAGGTGAAGATCCGGTAAGGTTCGTCGACCCCTTGTTTAATTAGGTCCTCTATAAGGACGCCGATGTAAGACTCCTCACGTCGCAACCGGATCGATTGCCGGTTCTGCGTGTAGAGCGCTGCATTTATTCCGGCCACAAGTCCCTGACACGCGGCTTCTTCATAGCCGGTCGTCCCATTGATCTGTCCGGCGTGGAAAAGTCCTGGCAAACGCGAGCTCTGTAGATCGGGCCCGAGTTCTCTCGGATCGACGAAGTCATACTCGATCGCGTAACCGGGTCGAATAATCCGTGCTTCATCAAGCCCCGGAATCATTCTTATCAGCTCCTGCTGCAATTCGGCCGGCAGCGAGGTCGAGAAGCCGTTCATATAGACTTCGTTGGTATCGTGCCCCTCGGGCTCGAGGAAAAGCTGGTGACGCGACTTATCTGAAAACTTCACGACTTTGTCTTCAATCGAGGGACAATACCGCGGGCCCACGCCTTTAATCGTCCCGGAATACAAAGGCGACTCAGCCAGATTCCCCCGGATCGCGTCGTGCACTTCGGGCGTTGTGTAGCCGATGTGACATTGAATTTGTTTCTGTTCGATGTGGTCGGTCGAGAAGGAGAACGGGACTGGAACCTCATCGCCCGGTTGCGGTTCAAACGCGTCCCAATCAACGGTTCTTCCGTCCAGTCGTGGTGGCGTACCGGTTTTCAATCGTCCAACAGGAAAACCGAGCCGTTTCAACGCCTCCGCAAGTTCAATTGCAGCCGGTTCGCCAGCGCGGCCACCGCGATAAGTGCGGCGGCCCGTATGAATTAGACCATTGAGGAACGTGCCCGTCGCCACGACAACTGCACCAGCACCAAACCGGCGGCCGTCTTCCAGCTCCACACCAACGAGTTTTCCATTGTGAAGAACAAAGTCGACGACCTTTCCCTGGCGAAGATGCAGATTGGATGTAGCCTCGAGCGTTCGCCGCATCTCGGCGCGGTATCGCAACCGATCCGCTTGCGCTCGCGGCGATTGTACCGCCGGCCCACGTGAACGATTCAGCAGGCGGAACTGAATTCCCGTGCGGTCGATCACTCGCCCCATGATTCCGCCGAGCGCGTCGATCTCTCGCACCAGATGCCCTTTCGCAATGCCGCCAATCGCGGGATTGCACGACATCTGGCCGACCAGATCGAGATTGAGCGTGATCAGCCCGGTTTCCGCGCCGAGGCGCGCAGCCGCAGAGGCGGCTTCACACCCGGCGTGGCCGGCGCCAATCACGATGACATCAAAACGCTCGTCGAACGACATCACTATTTCCCAATACAAAACGTCGCGAAGATCTCAGACAGTATATCTTCGGTGGTGGTTTCTCCGGTGATCTGTCCCAGCAACTTCAACGCATTGTGCAGCGGAGCCAGGACCAGCTCTTCACTGTGACGATCTCGAAAGCACGCGTGCGCTGACTCGAGCTCTCGTTTCGCACTGCACAGGAGATCATAGTGCCGCGCATTCGTAATCAATAAACTTCCGTTCTCGGCACCGGCGCTGTTCAGCTTCGCAAGCATCGCGCTGTGCAACGTCGAAAATCCTTCTCCAGTTCGCGCCGATACATTAATCGCTTCAACATCCGCAACACAACGCGCCAACGGTTGAAACGAGGGCAAGTCGCACTTGTTCATCACAACCAGGCGGCGAGTATCAGCAGCCAGCTTCAGCAACTCCTCGTCTTCTGGTCCAAGTTCATTAGAACCATCAAGCACGAGCAGAACGAGATCGGCATCTCCCATGGCCCGATGCGTTCTCTCGATCCCAAGCGACTCAACGTTGTCATTCGTTTCGCGAAGGCCTGCTGTATCGGTGAGCACAACCGGCACGCCACCGAGGTCAATTGACTCCGACAAAGTATCGCGAGTTGTGCCCGGGACCTCAGTAACTATCGCTCGCTCGCTCTTAACTAAACCGTTGAAAAGACTGGACTTACCGACATTTGGCCGCCCGGTTATCGCAACCTTGGCGCCATCCTGCAAGAGCCGTCCAGCACTAAAACTCTGACTCAATCGGTCGACGCCAGCGATTACAGAACTCAGCATCTCTTCGACCTGATTCACCTGCGGTGCGGGCAGATCGTCTTCAACAAACTCCAACGCCGACTCCAACAAAACGATCACATGGACCAACTTCTCTTTGAACGGATCGAGCGTCTTCGACAACTCCCCATTCAACTGTCGTGCTGCTTGCTTCACAGCAGCGTCAGTCTGCGCTGCGATTAGATCTCGAATCGCCTCTGCCTGGGCCAGGTTGATCTTTCCGTTACTCAACGCACGAAGGGTGAACTCCCCCGGTCCCGCCAACGTCGAACCTGACTGAAGCGTCGCATCGATGATGCGTCGCACGATGGCGGGCGATCCGTGACAACTGATCTCTACGACGTCTTCACCGGTTAACGAATGCGGCGCAGCAAAACAAGTGACGAGCACCTGGTCCAACACTTCATCACCAGCTTTCAACGTCGTCAATGTCGCAGACCGCGGCTCAAACCGATCGACTCGCGCCATCCGCCGCGCAATCGCGATCGCGTCTGGTCCACTCAAACGAATTACAGCCAAGGCGCCGCGGCCCCTTGGCGTGGATAGTGCAACGACAGTACTCATCACAAATTGTAGGGAGAACTACGAGCTGGTGGGTTTGGCTCTGTTATGAGTTCCTGGGCGCAGAACTCTTTCGCACAATTCTCAACTTACGTTCCGAGCCTTCGCCGATCGACTCGGTGGCTAAATCCTCACTGTCAGCAAGCGTAAGATGAATGATGCGACGTTCGTTCGCGCTCATCGGTTCAAACGTAAACGCCACTCCGGTTTGTCGCACACGATTCGCGGCGAAATTCGCCATCGTTTGCAGTTCCGCTTCGCGTGTGGCACGAAATCCGTTGACGTCGCAAACCAATCGCGCGCTGCCGGTGAGACTGCGGCCAAACACCTGATTGATCAAGTGCTGCAACGCTTCCAGTAGTTCACCGGTTTGAGCCTGGAGCAGTTCGGAATCTTTGCCTTCGATGTCCAGCACTTCGCCGGCAACGCCTTGTTTCACGGCCACACGCAACTGTAGACCGGTCGCGTCAAACACGTCCTCGAGATATTGCGCTGCTTGTTGCGTAACTTCAGTCATCACCATTCCTACGTCTGCGCCGCTGCTGACTTGATCGGCTTCTTCGGAGGCGCTTTTTTCCCGGGCGGCGGCGGAGTCTCAACTTCATCATCGTCCGTCTTGGTCCAACGATTAATCAAGAACTGTTGCGTGAAGCCGACAATGTTACCCACCAGCCAATATAAAACCAAACCCGATGGCGCGCTCCACAAGATATAAAGCATGAAGAGCGGCATGCCGATCGCCATCATCTTTCTTTGCAATGGATCCGCAGACGGCGCCGGGGTCACTAATTGTAGCACCACCATCGTACCGGTCATGAGAATCGGCAGGATGTGAATGAAGTATGGCTCGGCGGCCGACAGATCCGGAATCCACAAAAAGCTCGCCTGGCGAAAGTCGAGCGAGATCGTTATCGCGCGATACAGAGCAAACAGAAACGGCATCTGAATGAGCAAAGGCAAACATCCGCCGAGCGGATTGCCTTCCTTCATCAGTCGCAGTTGCTCCATCTGCAACTCTTTCATCCGCGGATCGTTCTGCTTCATCCCTTTGAGCTTCTCTTGCAGCTCCTTCATTTTCGGCGCGAGCTTTTGCGCCTTCTTCATCGCTTTTGAAGAGCGCCACTTCAACGGGAAGAAGAGCGAGTAGATAACGATCGTAAAGAGGATGATCGCGAGACCGTAACTGCTCGTTAACTTGTAAAGATAAGTAATCGCCTCGAGGATCGGCACCGCCAACGGGCGCGATATCCAACCGAGATAACCGTAGTCGATCAAGCCATCGAGATCGACCGGACGTTGAACTGTCTTGCTTACTAGTTCACTCGCGCCGGTAAGCAGATAGTGATCCTTTGGACCAGCGTAAATCACCGTGTTCGTACCGTTTGCCGGCACTGGCACCGAAGCCGTAATCAGGTACCACTTCTCCGCCGCCCCACCATTCGGCTTATGCTCATACGCAACGGTGTGATACTCGAGCCCGTCCACCTTTTTAGGCGGCACTGCCACCATCGCGAAATACGTGTCAGCAACCCCAGCCCAATCAACCGGACCACTCAACACCAGTCTATCCGGGCTTTTGCTGTTGCCGTTGATCGAGGCCGCGAGATGTCGTTCGAGTTTGTCTCCGACGTTGGAAACCGCCTCAGGCGCGACCGAATAAAACGTGTGATGAGTGATCCCCTGATCGCCGATACTTGGTCCGATCGTGACTTTCACTTGCGGAACGATCGCGTCACCGCGTTTTACCTGTACTGCAAGATTGGTCTGATACTGATCAGCATTAAAGCCGATCGTCTTCCGAACCTGGAGCCCGTTCGCATCCTCGAGCACGAACGTAAGCTGCTTCGTCTCACCCGCGGCGAGACTCAATTCAACATCGCCATTCGAAACATCGGCGCCTTCAACACGATATGTCGACGAAGCCAGCAACGTGTCGAGCGCGGCATCGCCCGTTTGCACCTGCAACGGCACCAGCCGCGGCTGTCGCTTCAGTCCCTCCGGCGAGATCAGTTCGAGCGGCTTTTTGTCCTTCTTATGACCGGCAACCGAGTAGATGTCGGTGTTGCTGTGCTTATTCTTTTTTATAACCCAACTGATCGGTTCGGCGCCGCGCGTATCAAACTTCGCGTCGTAAAGATCGGTTTTGACTGTAATCGTGCGTTGCGGCGCTTCACTGATGGTTGCTACAGGCGCTGAGGTGGGAGCGGCAGGAACCGGAGATTGCGTCGGGTTTGCAGTAGCTGCGGGCGATGGACTCGGCGTCGCGGCTGCCTGCTGATCTTTAGGCGGTGTAGGAGTTGGATAAAACCAGGTCCACAGCAAAAGAATCGCTGCCGAAATCATTAAAGCGAGTAAAAGTCGTCGTTGTTGCATTTGGTGGACGTCTTACCTAACCGGCTATTTAACCGGATCGTAGCCTCCGGGATTAAATGGATGGCAACGAAGCAGTCGCCGGGCAGCCAACCAAGTTCCCCGCGCCGCACCGTAACGGGAAATCGCGTCAACTGCATATTCCGAACAAGTGGGAATGAATCGGCACGAAGGAGGTAGTATTGGAGAAATTGCCAACTTATAAAATCTGAGAAATGAGATCAGAACCGTCTTCACACAACCATCGCTTACCTGACAGGATCTTTTTGTTCCAGTCTGCCAACCTTCTCAATTATTCCCTCGAACTCCTCACGCGGCGCATTTAGCTTTTGACTCAACACTGAGGGTTTGGCGTTCAAAACCCAGTCGTAACTTTTAGTCAGCGCACTTAACGACGGTTCATTCGATCGAAAAGTTTCACGAAGCAAACGCTTGGCTCGATTTCGCTGTACAGCTTTTCCGAGCGCCTTCTTCGAAGCGGTCACTCCCAGGCGATGATTTAACGCGTCGTTCTCCAGCACAAATACGGTGATAAATACGCCGTCGTACCGTTTACCGTTCCTGTAGACGTGCTGGAATTCTCCCGAGTCTCGCAAGTAGTTCCGCATGCCTAACGACGCGGTTACAATTCTCAGTAATGCGCCGGAGTAAGTCGCTTCCGTCCTTTGGCGCGGCGCCTCTTCAGCACAAGGCGTCCATTCTTGGTAGCCATGCGGGCGCGAAAACCGTGGGTCTTCGCCCGGCGTCTGTTGTTAGGTTGAAAAGTGCGCTTCGACATAGTGATGAATCTCCTCTAAAACGAAAACGCTAAGACTAATCTTCGCCAGAATTTATGTCAAGAAAACG
>DATEHX010000139.1:0-2840 GCA_035279345.1 Pyrinomonadaceae bacterium
TGGCGCGCATACTCGCGCCGATTCTCGCTTTCACCGCCGATGAAGTCTGGGAACACATTCCGCGCGGATCCGAAAGCGACTCTCCGGTGTCAGTGCATCTCGCGACTTTTCCGGCGCCCGGGCACTACGATACGGATTTAATCCCGCGCTGGAATCGTTTGTTTGCAGTTCGCGAACAGGTTTTAGGTGAACTTGAAAAGGCGCGTACGGCCAAGACTATCGGCAGTTCGCTCGAAGCGGCAGTGGTGGTTCACCCAAGCGCAGAGGATGCAGAGTTGTTGGAGAGGTACGCTTCACAGCTCCGGTACCTGTTTATCGTGTCACAGGTAGAACTAGGATCAAAAGCCGATGAAAATCGGATTGAGGTGCGTAGGGCGGATGGAAACAAGTGCGAGCGCTGTTGGAACTACTCAACGCGCGTAGGCGAGTTTGAAAAATACCCAACCGTCTGCGAACGCTGCGCCGCCGCACTCGAAGAGATTGAACGTGGGACACAACGGTAACAACACATCGCCAGGCGTTCGCGAGCGGTTTGCCTGGCGCGCGGGCTATCTGCTCGCCGCGTTAGGAATTTATTTCGCCGACCAGGCCTCGAAGGCGTGGGCGGTGAAAGCCCTGCGTTTCGGCGACGAACGCGTCCTGATCCCCGGGTTCATGAAGTTTTTCTACACTGAAAACCCGGGCATCGCTTTCGGCCAACTCCAGGAAAGCGGCTCGTTTGGCCGCTGGTTCTTCGTCGTGCTCGCGGTTGCCGCCGCGATCGCGGTCTTTTACTATTTTCTCCGTACTCCCCGAAATGACGACCGCGTGCTCGGAGCCTGCTCGCTGCTGCTCGCCGGCATCCTCGGCAACTTAACCGACCGCGTTCGCCTCGGATATGTTGTGGACTTTATCGTGCTGCACGCCGGCAATTATCATTGGCCGACTTTTAACATTGCGGACGCGAGCATAACCGTCGGCGCGCTGCTGCTCGCGTGGGATATGATTTTCAGCCACAGAACGAAAACACAAGATGTACCCGGAACTGTTTCGAATCGGTAATTTCCCCATCAACACCTACGGCGTGTTTCTCGCGCTCGCCTTTCTTTCTGCGATCCTCATCACGGCGAAGCTGGCGCAGCGCGATGGCTTGCCGAAAGAGCGCGTTTACGATCTGTGCTTGTGGATGTTGCTGGCCGGACTCGTCGGGTCGAAGGTCCTGATGCTGTTTACCGAACCGGAGTATCGCTCGAGTCCGTGGCAGCTCCTGTCGCTCGACTTCCTGCGTTCCGGCGGAGTTTTTTACGGCGGCCTGATCGGCGCGGTACTCGCCGGTTACTTCCTGATGAAGCGATACAAGTTGCCGTGGTGGAAAACCGCGGACGCGTGCGCGCCGGGCATTGCGATCGGTAACTTCTTCGGACGTCAGGGCTGCTTCGCTGCCGGCTGTTGCTGGGGCAAGCCGACGAGTCTTCCGTGGGGTGTGCAGTTTAGCGAGTTGGGCCACGAGATTACCGGTGTGCCCACCGACGTCCATTTGCACCCGACGCAGCTTTACGAATCGTTTGCGATGTTGCTGGTGTTTTTCTTTTTGCTGTGGCTGCACAAACGCAAGCGCTTCGACGGGCAAGTCCTGCTCGTTTACGCGCTGCTTTATTCCGTGATTCGTTTTGCGATCGAGTTTGTTCGCGACGATCCGCGCGGCGATATTCTCGGTTTGACGACTCTGACTGGGCTTTCCACCTCGCAGTTGATTAGTATTGTCATCGGCATCAGCTCGCTAATAATCCTGATAGTTCGCAGAAAAACCCGTGAAAACCCTACTGCTCCTACTCACCGCGCTAATTCTATCGACAACTTTGGCGCACGTTCCGAAGCGCGATGATTCGCTCGTTCTGCCGAACGAGAAACACCTCCGGAACCTGAAACAGCTAACCTTCGGCGGCGAAAACGCCGAGGCTTACTTTTCCGCTGACGGCAAACAACTCATTTTCCAATCGACTCGCGACGGCCGCGGCTGCGATCAGATCTATTCGATGAACATCGACGGCTCGAACGTGAAGATGATCTCAAACGGCGATGGACGCACGACCTGCTCGTATTTCTTTCCCGGCCAGAAGCGCGTGCTTTATTCGTCAACACATCTCGGCGATAAGCAATGCCCGCCAAAGCCCGACCACTCACGCGGTTACGTTTGGGCCGTTTATCCGAGTTTCGACATCTTCACCGCCAAGCCCGACGGCACCGACGTAAAGCAACTGACGAACACGCCGGGTTACGACGCGGAAACCACGATCACGCTCGATGGTAAGAAACTCGTCTTCACGTCGATGCGCGACGGGGACCTCGACATCTACACGATGGACGCAGACGGCAAAAACGTGCGCCGTCTCACCGATCAGCTTGGTTACGACGGTGGACCCTTCTGGTCCTACGACGGCAAGCAGATCGTCTATCGCGCGCATCACCCGCGGACGGAAGAGCAAAAAGCCGACTACACCAGTTTATTGAAACAGAACCTGATCCGTCCGACGACGCTCGAAATCTGGGTTATGAATGCCGACGGCTCAAACAAACGCCAGGTCACGAGCAACGGCAAAGCGAACTTTGGGCCGTACTTTTTCCCGGACGGCAAACGAATCATCTTCTCGTCGAACATGGATGATCCGCGTGGGCGAAATTTCGATCTCTATAAGATCAATACTGATGGGACGGGCCTGGAGCGAATCACGTTCTACGAATCGTTTGACGGCTTTCCGATGTTTTCACCGGACGGCAAGAAGATCGTGTTCGCGTCTAACCGCAACGCAAAAACCCAAGGTGACACCAACGTCTTTATCGCCGATTGGATTGAAGATTAA
>DATEHX010000140.1:0-6402 GCA_035279345.1 Pyrinomonadaceae bacterium
GGTGAGACGCTGGCGCAGTTTGGCGTGGCGCACGAGAGCCGCGTGATTTCGGCGCACCGGTCGCCATCGCTGGCGGCGGAATTTGGTTCGACGGCTGAAGAGCACGGTTTGGAAGTGATCATCGCTGCCGCCGGCGGCGCGGCGCACCTCGCGGGCGTGCTCGCGGCCCACACGACACTACCTGTTTTAGGCGTTCCGATGAAAAGCGACGCTTTGAACGGTCTCGACTCGCTGCTTGCGACGGTCCAAATGCCCGGCGGAATTCCCGTCGGAACGCTCGCCATCGGCAAACCCGGCGCGATCAACGCCGCTTTGCTCGCGGTGGCGATTCTCGCAAATAGCCGTCCGGAGTTGAGGCAAAAACTCCACGAATTCCGCGAATCTCAAGAGGCGAAGATCCGGGCCACTAAACTTACGTAAAAATCCGCGGCGATTTGGTAAGCTATGTCCGTCTAGTCCGGGTTCTTCCTCGTACTACTTGCCATGATCGGTCAGACGGTTTCTCATTATCGAATCCTCGAAAAACTTGGCGAAGGCGGCATGGGCGTCGTCTACCTGGCCGAGGACCAGCACCTCGCCCGCCGCGTCGCGATCAAATTTCTAACCTCGACCGATCACCACTACCGTGCCCGTTTCATTCGTGAAGCGCGCGCGGTTTCCGCGCTCACGCACCAAAACATCGCGATCGTTCACGACTACGGCGAGACGTCTACAGGCCAGCCTTTCCTGGTGATGGAGTTTGTGAAGGGCAAGTCGTTGAGCCAACTGCTGGAAGAAGGACTGACTCTGCGACGGTCAGTCGAGATCGTGGCGTCGATCGCTGAGGCGATTGCCGAAGCGCACCATCACGGCATCGTGCACCGCGACATCAAGCCGTCGAACATTCTCGTGAACGAGCGTGGCGTGGTGAAAGTGCTCGACTTCGGTTTGGTGAAACACCTGTTTGACCCGCCTTCGAGTGAAGTCGATCTCGACGCGCAAACGATCTATTCAACCCAAACTCGCAGCGACGTTATCGTCGGCACACCGCTTTACCTTTCTCCCGAACAAGCAACGGGCAAACAGGTCGACGGGCGCAGCGACATCTTTGCGCTCGGGGCGTTGTTGTACGAGTGTTTGACGGGACGTTCGGCGTTCTCGGGTGCAAGCGTGCTGGAAATCGGCGCGCAGATCATTCACGTCACGCCGCCGCCACCGTCGAAGCTCAATCCGCAAATCACGCCTGCGCTCGATCGCATCACGATGAAAGCGCTGCAAAAGAAGGTCGAAGACCGGTATCAATCGGCCGACGACCTGCTGACGGATTTGCGTGCGGCGATGGTGGGTTTAGGCGGCAACGGCGTGCCCGTGAGCAGCAAGGGCAACAAACCCACCGCGGGCGACATGAACCGCGCCACCAGTGCGCTGGCAACACTCACACTGCAACTTCGCCGGCAGCGCTTTTCGCTCGCGTCGTTTATCCTGACGATTGTGGCAAGTGGCCTCGCGATTTGGGCCGTCATTCACTTCTGGCCGCGTAATTACTACCAACCCTCGCCCGCAGCGAAACAATGGTACGACATCGGCACCGATGCCTTGCGCAACGGCGCGTTTCATCAGGCCAGCAAAGCGCTTCAACAGGCAATCCAGATCGATGGAAACTACGCGCTCGCGCGCGCGCGCCTCGCACAGGCGTGGACCGAACTCGACTACATCGACAACGCCAAAGACGAATTACTTGCCATCCAGAGTCTGACGCGCAACGGAATGGCGATCACTGACAAAGACGCCCTTTACCTCGACGCGATCACCGCGATGGCCACGCGTGATTTTCGCGAAGCGGTGAAGGCGTACAGCGCGATCGCGGAGATGTCGCCCAACGAGAGTCAGGTTTACGTTGACCTCGGTTACGCCTACGAAAACGACGGCAAACCCGATCAGGCGCTACAAAGTTACACGAAAGCGATCTCGCTAAACGACGGCCAGTATGCGACGGCTTATCTGCGCGCGGGAGTTGTTTACAACCGCAAACAGGAAACTGACAACGCGCTCAAAATGTATGAAAAGGCGGAGCAGTTGTATCGCGCCGCGAGCAACAACGAGGGCGTGAACGAGGTGATGCGGCGTCGCGGCGTGCTCTTTCGCCGGGTTGGCCGTTACGACGAAGCGCAGGCTCAGTTTCAGCAGTGTCTTGACGCCGCGCGCGCAATGGGTCTCGAAGCGCAACAGATCTATGCCCTGATTGATTTGAGTTTTCTGGCGTCGGTGCGAGGACAGGCGTCTGACGCCGAAAGCTTCGCCCAACAGGCCGTGACCATCGCGCAACAGAAAAAGCTCGAAAACCTTGCCGCCTCTGGTCTGCTCGAACTCGGCAATTCCTACTCGTCGAAGCAGGATTACGAAAAAGCCGAACACTACTTCAATCAGGCGATTCAACTGGCGCGCTCGAACAAAGGCCGCTTTGGCGAAGCGCTCGGCATGATGAACCTCGCCGGCGTTTACATCTACACGCTGCGCGTCGATCAAGGTTTGCAACTGGCGCAACAAGCCCTGAATTTCTTTCAACAGGGAAACTATCCGTCAAGCGTCTCCCTATGTTTGACCCAACTGACTCGGGGTTACCGTCGAAAGGGCGATTACGAAGGCGCCTTGAAAGCCGCAAACCAGAAACTCGATCTCGCTCGTAAGGACGGTGCTCAACCGGAAATTGCGGGCGCGTACCGGGAGATGGCCGCGGTTCTTCTGGACCGCGAGGACCTTCCCGGCGCCCTGAAACAATTTGAACAGGCTTACGAGATCTACCAAACCGTTAACAGCCCGCAACAGTTAGCGTTCAACAAAGCAAACCGCGGGAACATTTTATGGCGTTTAGGTCATTACGATCAGGCAGCGGTGGTACTCGATGAACTGTCGAAGACCATCAATGAAAATAGAAGCGCCAACCAGCAACTCGTGCCCACGGTTTTGCTGTACCAGGCTGAACTCCGGCTGAGCCAGCGCAACGTCGCGGAGGCGATTGCGCTTAGTAACGAAGCAGTGACGACGGCCGGCACGCAGTTTCCGGAGATCGCCATCGAAGGAAGATCGGTACTTGGTTTGGCCCAGGCAATGTCAGGCAATGGACGCGAGGCCCTGAAAATGTGCGATGAGGCGGTAAAAATGGCAACGGCCACAGGAGACTTTTTGCTTCAATCTCGCGCGTTACTAAATAAGGCGGAAGCCGCGTTGCTCACCAATGACGCGCACACCGCCCTAAACCTCGCCACCGATGCTCAGGCAAGATTTGATAGCGGCCAGCAGTACGAATCGGAATGGCGAGCTTGGTTGATTGCCTCACGGGCCAGCGAAAAGCTGGGTGATAAGAACAAGGCTCAGGAACAGTTGGCCAGTGCAATGAGCGTTCGCGCTAAACTGGAACAGCAGTGGGGCGCCGACGCGTTCAAGCAGTACAGTTCACGGCCTGATATTCAGGCCATTTACAAGTAGGGTTGAATTACTCCCAAGGTAAGGAGCTCAGAATCATGTTCGACATCAAAAGAATTTCCCTGACGTTTGCCGCAGATCCACCAGAAAACGGCGGTGGGACCAAGAAAAAACCAATCTCGGGTTCGGATACCACCACCACGACAGATAAGCCAATACCGGTCGATCCTCCTGATAACGGCGGTGGTACCGGCGGCTAGGGCTTCCGCTTAACCCAAAAACAATCCGTGTAAGTCGCGGCCTCACACCCGGCTACGTGTTACTAGTGTGAGCACGGCCACGAACAGCGCGGAACCCATAATCGACCAGATGATCGGATAACTGGTGCCGCCAATGCGGACCGGGAACAGCTCGGGCAGGCCCATCATGCGCGCGATCCACATCCCCAGTAGCGCGCCGATAAAGCCGAGCGCAATCGACACGAGACATCCCCCTCTCGAATAGCCGGCGATTGCCTGCCCGAGCGCTCCACAAATTCCTGCTACCAGCAAGAGAATCAATACGTCCAAAAGCGTCATTGCTTACCTCCGATCCATTCCTTGACGACTTCCTTCGGGTCGCGCCGGTTGCCGTCTATCTCGTAATTGAGCCGGCGCATCTCTTCAGTTGAGATCGCGTTCGCCAGTTTCGCCAGGACATCGCGCAACGCCGGCACGCGTTGAAGTGTGTCCTGCCGCACGAGGTAAACAGCTTCGTACGGCGGAAAATAATGCCGGTCGTCCGCGAGTTGAAACAAGTCCAACGTCGCGATGCGCCCTTCGGTCGAATTCCCGGCGATCAGATCAACCTGGCGCGACGACAATGCAATATACGTCAACGACAAATCCATCTCCCGCAGTTCAGCGAATTTCAATCCGTATGCTTTTGAGAAGCCGGGATAGCCGTCGGCGCGAGACATAAAATCCTGGCCGAAGCCCGCGCGCCACTTGTTCGTGTGCGGCGCGGCGTCAGAGATTGTTTTGAGATTAAGTTGGCGGGCGTCGGCGCCGCGAATGAGTATGGCGAACGTGTTTTCGAAGCCGATCGGCGCGCTGAGTTCTACTTTGAATTTGTCTGCGTACTCCTGTTTGGTTTGGTCGTAGACTACTCGTGGATCGCCGATTGGCGAGTGGTGGAGTATCGCGGTGTACGAAGTTCCCGTGTATTCGGGGTAAAGGTCGAGTGTGCCGCTGACGAGTGCGTCGTGCGGAAGGTTTCCGCCGAGTTCGAAACGGCGTTCGACGGAAACGCCACGCGCCTCGAGCATTTGGGCGACGATCTCGGCGAGAAGCACCGATTCGGTGAAATCCTTCGAACCGATTGTGATTTTATCCGTGTTACTAGTACCGCCACGAAAAGTCAGAACACAGATAACAAGAATAATTACGGCTGCTATGGGAAGCAGTTTTGGCCGGCGTTGAAGCAAGCCAAGCGAGAAATCCGCAATCAGGGCGAGCAACGCGGATGACAGCGCGCCTGCGAGCAGCAAGTTGTTGTCGTACTGCCGCAAACCGCGAAAGATGTAAACGCCCAAACCACCGGCGCCGACCGCAGCGGCGATCGTTGTCACACCAACAGCGATCACAGTTGCCACGCGAATACCGGTCACGATCACGCCCATCGCGAGCGGCAGTTCGACTTGTCGCAACACCTGTCCGTCAGTCATGCCCATCGCGACAGCGGCTTCACGCACGCTCGGCTCGACGCCGAGTATGCCGGTGATCGTGTTGCGAATGATCGGCAGCAGTGAATAGACCACGAGTGCGACGAGCGCGGTGCGCGAGCCGATGCCGCCGATGAAAGGTAGCGGGATCAGGAAACCAAACAACGCGAGGCTCGGAATCGTCTGCATCACGTTCGCGACGCCGAGGACGGGTCCACGCAAGGCACGATGACGGGTTAGCAGGATTCCGGTCGGCACGCCGATCGCAACCGCCACCGCGATCGCGATCAGCACGAGCTTCACGTGCTCGCCAATCAACCCGAGCAGTTCGGACCAGTTAAGCTGAAGAAACTGCCAGAAGCTCATTTAGCGTCTCCAGCGTGTTCCGTGAGGGTGAGTGTGTCGAGATAAGCGCGCGCTTGGGGATTGTCGGACGCGAGAAAACCTTCCGGCGTTTCGAGCAGAAGCAAACGGCCGCGATGCATGAGACCGATACGTGTGCCGAGTAGTAGTGCTTCGCGCACGTCGTGCGTAACGAGAATCGCTGTCTTCCCCAAGCGCTTCGAAAGATCGGCAAACTCACGCTGCAAGCTCGCGCGCGTCAACGGATCGAGCGCGCCGAAAGGCTCGTCAAGCAACAACAACGGCGGATCTGCTGCAAGCGCCCTCGCTACTCCCACGCGCTGCCTTTGTCCACCCGACAACTCTTTCGGATACCGCCCTGCAAACTTCTCAGGCGCCAAACCGACTAGGTTCAGCAGTTCTTCAACACGGGCATCTATTTTTTCCCAACCTAATAGATTCGGCACTAACCCAACATTTTGTGCGATCGTGAAATGCGGAAACAGTCCGCCTTCCTGAATCACATAACCAATCCGCCGCCGCAACGCGATCGGATCCCACTCCGTCGTGCTCTTTCCCTCAACGACAACTTCGCCCGACGTTGGCACCAGCAAACGATTCACGAGCTTCAACGTCGTCGTCTTGCCACAGCCCGACTCGCCGAGCAAAACGAGTGTTTCACCTTGCGCAACAGACAGGTTGAGATCCGAAATGATCGGAACGGCTGCGTTTGGAAGTGTGAAGTTGACGTTATGAAACTGAACGAGCTGATGATTGGCGGCAGCGTCGTTCATCAGCGGGGTCAGGCGGCGAGTAACAGATTGCTGCTGAATCGTTCCTGCGAATCAAACCAGGTGTGCGAGCGCTCGAAACCAGTTTCGGCGCCAAGCTGCGCGATGCCGTTCATGTCGTACTTGTAGGAGTTCTCGGTGTGGATGAGTTCGCCCAACGCAAAG
>DATEHX010000141.1:0-2209 GCA_035279345.1 Pyrinomonadaceae bacterium
TCCACGATAATCTCGTCAGTGCCCAGCGTTTCCATTTGGCGCTCAACGGTTTAGACGCCGACGCCCTTTGAAGAGTCGATTAAATCTCCTACGTGTGGTCAACAATGGCAAAACTCGTTGACACTTAACCATTTGGTCGACAATAATAGCTGCCGCCGAGCAACGCGCTCGGACTAAAATCGGAAACCTTCCAAGCGCGAAGACCTGCCGCGATTGTACCGCCTAAGTTAAGCATGCTCGAAAAACTCGGACGAATCCGTCTCCTCTACATCATGCTGGGTGTGTTGCTCCTGGTCGGCCTGCTCCCGCTCGCCTTCGCCGGCATCATTCTCTCCGGACGCAGCGCCGACGAACTCCGGTCCATAGAAGGACGCTACCAGGCCCAACTCGTGCAGGATAAAGCGCGCCAAATCGAACTCTACGGCCAGCGCTACCGCGACGTGGTCACCGGTCTCGCCCGCGCGTTTGAGATCGCCGGTGGCATCAAGTCCCTCGACGACGCGGGGTACAACGGCCGCCTGGAAAAGACACTTCAGGAAGACCCAAACGTCATCGCTCTGGCCCTGTGGCCAGTCGACGGTACGCTTCATCGCGCGTTTCAGAAGGACGTGATCAAGCTGGAAGAGGTCGACGCGCGCGTCAGCGAAGTGCTGGCGCGAATGAATGGACGCGGCCTCGTCGTCAGCCGCCCGCAGATCATTCGTTCCGGACAGGAGATGGCCCTGACAATCGCCGAACCCGTGCTCGGCGGCAATAACAACCAGGACGTGGTCGCGGCCGTCGTGGCGATCGTGTCGTTTCAGGAAGTGTTCGACGCCGTTCAGCAACCGACTTCAAAAAGCGAACGCGAACTCCTCGACGCCGGGCTGCCGGTCGTGTTTGTTGTCGACCAAAACGGGCGCGCTGTAGCCCACCCTGAAGCCAGTGTGGCTTTTTCCGAGAAACCGATGACGGACCTGAAAGTGGTTCAGGAATGGCTCGAGTCAGGCGATCAGGTCCAATCAGCACTCGCGCCGTTTACGGCGACGCGCGACGGCAAGTCAGTTGAAATGTTGGGTTCGTATGCGACCGCGGAGCTCGACAAGAGTTCACCTCTTGGCGTGATTGCCATCCAGGACGAAGCGGCCGCGCTGGCGTCGGTCTCCGACATGCGCTGGCAAGTGCTCTGGATCAGTCTGGTGGCCGGACTGCTCACGATCGTCACCGGTATCTTCTTTGCCAACAAACTTACGCATCCGGTACGCGAGCTTGCGAGCGGCGCTCATCGCATCGCATCCGGCGACTTCTCGAAACGCATCACCGTCACCAGCCGCACCGAAATCGGCGACCTCGGCAACTCGTTCAACCTCATGACCGATCAGATCGAGCACTTCATTAGCGATCTGCAAAATTCGGCTGAAGAAAATCGCCAACTCTTTATCGGCACTGTCAAAGCACTCGCGGCCGCGATCGACGGCAAAGATCCGTACACACGTGGTCACTCCGAACGTGTCTCGCGCTTTTCGATGGCCATCGGACAACGCCTCGGCCTCGCGGACGACGAGATCGAAAAGATCCGTATCAGTGCGCTGCTGCACGACGTAGGCAAGATCGCGATCGACGACAAGATTCTCAAGAAACCCGCGGCGCTGACCGACGAAGAGTATGAAATCATGAAGGGCCACCCGCAGAAGGGGTTCAAGATCATGTCGCAGATTCCGGCCATGAAGGAGTTTTTGCCCGGAATGTACATGCACCATGAGATGGTCAACGGCATGGGGTACCCGCAGGGTTTGAAAGGCGACGAGATTCCGTTGATGGGCAAAATCGTCGCGGTCGCCGACACGTTTGACGCGATGACCACGGATCGTCCTTATCAAAAGGCGATGAAGTTTGAAGACGCGCTTTCGCGCATCGAGAGTTTTGTCGGCACGCGTTACGATCCCGGTGTAGTGGCGGCACTCTCGGAAGCCTGCCGCGAAGGCCAGATCCGCCCCGGCGTCGTTAAACTCAGAAAACCACAGACCGTTCAGAAACCGCCGTCAAGCAATCCACAGATTACACAGATTGGGCAAATTTGAATCTGTGTAATCCGTGGGTATAATCGACGGCTTCATGGGACTCTTCTGGCGACGAAAGAAAGAAGATGAGTTTGTCTCACTTCGTTTAAACGAACCTGCGGTCAAGGAGGAAACTCCCGCAGCCGCGCCTCCGCAACCGCAACCCGAGC
>DATEHX010000142.1:0-14867 GCA_035279345.1 Pyrinomonadaceae bacterium
AGTTACCGCAAGCCCGGCTCACGGCACTCTGTCCGGCAGTGGCGCCGGCTTGAACTATACGCCAAACGCCGACTACGCCGGAGCGGACAGCTTCAAGTTCACCGTTCGCGATACCGGCGACGACTCAGCCGCGCCAGCCACGAGCGCTGAAGCGACTGTTTCGATCACAGTCAACGACACAATAGCCCCGACACTTACGGCGCCGGCGAACGTCACCGCCGACACAGGCGCCGGCGCCACCTCGTGCGGCACTCTCGTTACCGACGCACAGCTCGGCAGCGCAACTGCTGCTGACAACGCCGGCAGCGTGAGCGTCGCACGCAGTGGCGTTCCTTCCGGCAACATCTTCCCGGTCGGAACAACCACGATCACTTACACAGCGACTGACAGCGCCGGCAATTCAACGCAGGCGACGCAAACAGTGACAGTCATGGATAACACCGTACCTTCCGTTACTGCGCCCGCGCCGACGAGCGCTAACGCGGGACCGAATGGTCAAGCAGCTATTCCGAACGTACTCGCGAACACAACCGCCAGCGATAACTGTGGACCAGTCACGCTCAGCCAAAGCCCGATTGCGGGAACGATGGTCGGAGTCGGCACACACACGATCACGATTACCGTGACCGACGCTGCCGGAAACACCACGACCGCCACGACAACGTTCACGGTCAGGGATGATGGTGGGCTGACCATCTCGCTGACATCGCCAGGCACGGTGAAGCGTGGCACGCATGCGAAGCTCGACTTCACCTTCACCAATAACACGGGGGAAAGATTGTGGGTCTGGTTTGTGTTGCGCTACTCGGGCCCGTGCGGCGGCGCGGTGATCGATATCGGCGGGCCATTGTCTATCAAGGCAGGCGAAACTCGAAAACAAAACGAGCAGTTCCAGGTACCGAAGTACGCCTGCACCGGCGCATACACTTTGACGCTCAAGGCGTACGCGAACGGAAGATTGGTGGGGACAACTACAGCGCCCCTAACCGTAACCCGCTAGCGTTTCTTTGTGCAGCCTCTGCGTCGTCTTGTGTCTGGTGGTGAAAAGTTTGTGGGGAACGAATAATCATCAGCGCAGACGACGCAGAGGCTGCACCGAGAATAGCCACAAGAGGCACAAGAAGCACAAGAGACAAGCAGTGGTAACCTGCCTGTTTTTTCTTGTGCTTCTTGTGCCTCTTGTGGCTATTCGGTAGAAACTAGCTCTTCGTTGTTCAACGCGGCGTGAAGTGTGTGCCAGGGGAGGGTGGCGCATTTGACGCGGACCGGAAATTCGCGGACGCCGGCAAAGATCTTTAGGTTGCCTAAATTGTTCTCCTCAGTTTCTTCATCGAGCTCGCCGGTGACCATCGAGTGAAACTCAGTAAACAACGCCTCAGCCTGTTCCTTGCTCTTGCCCTTCACCGCCTGCGTCATCATGCTCGCCGCAGCCTTGGAGATCGCACAGCCGGAACCTTCAAACGCAATCTCCTTCACCGCATCGCCCTCAAGGTCGAGATAGATGGTCAGGTGATCGCCGCAAAGCGGGTTGTAGCCTTCAGCACTGTGATTCGCGTGCTCGAGCTTGCGAAAGTTTCGCGGCTTCTTGTTATGGTCGAGGATTACCTGCTGGTAGAGTTCGCTTAATTCAGACATGGGCCATCAACTAAAGATCTCAATCACGCGTTCGATGGTGCGCGCGAGCACATCGATCTCTTCCTTCGTGTTGTAAAACGCAAACGACGCGCGCGCCGTCGCGGGAACGTTGAACCGCTGCATCACCGGTTGCGCACAATGATGACCGGCACGAACAGCGATTCCTTCCTGGTCCAGGATCGTGCCGATATCGTGCGGGTGAATATCGTCAATCACAAACGACAGCACGCTCGCTTTGTTCTTTGCAGTACCGATGATCCGCACGCCTTCAATCGCCGACACGCGTTCCGTTGCGTAACGTAACAACTCGGCTTCGTGCGCTGCTGCCTGTTTGCGGCCGATCGCGTTCAAATAATCGATCGCCGCGCCCAATCCGATCTGCGAGGCGATCGCCGGCGTGCCCGCTTCCAGTTTGTTCGGCAACTCCGCGTAGGTCGTCTTTTCAAAAGTGACGGTCTTGATCATGTCGCCGCCGCCCTGAAACGGGTTCATCTTCTCGAGCAACTCTGCCTTACCGTAAATGACACCGCTTCCGGTCGGCGCGTACATCTTGTGACCGGAAAACACGTAAAAGTCGCAGTCGAGATCCTGCATGTCGACCAGCATGTGCGGCGCAGCCTGCGCGCCATCGACGAGCACCGGCACGCCATACTTGTGCGCCTGCGCAATCATCTGCTTGACCGGATTGATCGTGCCGAGCGCATTGGAGACGTGGACCACGCCAACCAGCTTCGTTCGCTCGTTCAGCAATCCATCGTACTCGTCGAGCAGCAACTCGCCGGCATCGTTCATCGGAATCACGCGCAGCCGCGCGCCCTTCTCTTCGCAGAGCATTTGCCACGGAACGATGTTGGCGTGATGTTCCATTGCGGAGATGATGATCTCGTCGCCTTCACCGATGAACTTGCGGCCGTAGCCATACATCACGAGGTTGATGCCTTCAGTGGCGCCACGCACAAAAATGCACTCGCGAGCCTCGCGCGCGTTGATGAAGCGTTTCACTTTCTCGCGCGCGCCTTCGTACGCGGTCGTCGCCCGCTGGCTGAGGTAGTGCACGCCGCGATGAATGTTTGAATGTTCTTGTTCGAGATAGATGCTGCCGCGATCGATGACCACTTGCGGCACTTGCGATGAGGCGCCGTTATCGAGGTAAATGAGCGGTTTGCCGTTGACGGTCTGATGCAAAACCGGAAAGTCACCGCGAATGCGTTCAACGTTCCAGGACTCTGAAATCTTTGTCGCGGCTACTGAATCCACCGTCTGTACCATTGCTACCCTCATACCATCCACAGATTACGCAGATTTCCGTAAAACCATCTGTGTAATCTGTGGATTGCCTGCTACTCCAATTGCGTGTTCAACTGACGCAGCACGAACTCATCCAGTTGAGACTTAATCGAGTCGATCTTGATCTTCTCGATCACTTCCTCGGCAAAGCCGTAAGTCAACAAACTGCGGCCGAGTTCCGGATTAATGCCGCGCGCCTGCAAGTAAAACAACTCTTCCTGATCGATCTGGCCCACCGCGGCGCCGTGCGCACACTTCACATCATCCGCGTAAATCTCCAGTTGCGGTTTCGTATCGACGCGAGCCTGCGGCGACAACAGCAGGTTCTTGTTGGTCTGCATCGCGTCGGTCTTTTGCGCGCCTTCGCGAACAAAAACCTTGCCGTTGAAAACCGCGCGCGCGTTGCCGTCGAGAATGCCTTTGTATAACTGGTGGCTGATGCAGTGTGGCTGTTGGTGATCGATCACCGAATGGGTATCGGTGTGTTGGTCCGCACCGGCGAGATACAGGCCATCGACCCAACATTCGGCGCCTTCGTTATCCATCCCAACGGAAATGTCGTGACGCGCGAGCCGGCCGCCGAGATTGATGGACGTGGTGTCATAACTGCTGCCGCGTCCCAGTTCGGCGGAAGTGAGCGACGTGTGGAAGGCTTTGCCGGACTCCTGCTGCACACGGTAGTGTTCGAGCCGCGCGCCATCTTTAACGACGATCTCCGTAACGGCATTGGTGAAGTATTGCTGCTCGCCAGTCGAAACAAAGCTCTCGATCAGAGTCGCAGAACTGTGCTCTTCGGCTACTACCAGAAGCCTCGGGAAACTCGCACTGTCGCCGTCTGTTAGAAACGTGATCTGAAGAGGCGTTTCGATTTTAACGTTCTTCGGGATCAGCAGAAACAACCCCGACTGAAGAAACGCTGTGTTCAGCGCCGCGAGCCCGTTGTTGTGGTAACCAGCATTCCTCGCGAGATAAGCGCGTGCGATCTTGTTGTAACGCGCGTCGGAAACGGCAGTTAATAGGTCGATCGCGACAACGTTCTCGAGTCCGGTCTTGTTAGAAAGCTCTTCGGAAAGGAAACCGTTCACTACCACGAGGTGCGCAGTAGCTGTCTCTGGATAGGTGAAACGCTCAACATCCACCGCAAACTTCTCGGGGCGCGTCGCGGGCACGAAATTCTGCTTCGCCAACGCCGCGAGGTTCGTGTATTTCCAGTTCTCGTCATGAACTGTCGGAAACCCGAGTTGCTCAAAACGATCCATCGCGCTCGTGCGCACAAGTTCCAACCACGGAACCGTCGGACTCACGTCGCGCACGGAGCGAAACGCAGATTGATAATTGTTCTCTGTTTTTGCGAGTTCAGTGACCATTGCTTAATTCGCCGCGTTCAAGTTTTCCGTGCCCGTTTGCGCCGGCGTCTTGATCCAGTCGTAACCCTTCGACTCGAGTTCAAGCGCCAACTCCTTCCCACCTTCGCGCACGATTCGGCCACCGGACAGCACATGCACGTAGTCCGGCACGATGTAATTCAACAGTCGCTGATAGTGAGTAACAACAATGATGGCATTATCGGGCGTCAACAGTTGGTTCACGCCGCCCGCAACAATTCGCAGCGCGTCGATGTCCAAACCGGAATCCGTTTCGTCAAGCACCGCGAGCTTCGGCTCGAGCACGGCCATTTGCAGGATCTCGTTGCGCTTCTTTTCACCGCCGGAAAAACCTTCGTTGACCGAGCGCGTCATGAAACTCGAATCCATCTCGACAACTTTCGCGCGCTCTTTCAGCAGGTCTTTGAACTCGAGCGGATCGAGTTCTTCTTCGCCGAGATGTTTGCGCCTCTCGTTGTAGGCGAGCCGCAGAAACTGCGCGTTCGAAACGCCGGGCACTTCGATCGGATACTGAAACGCCATGAACACGCCTTCACGAGCGCGTTCATCAGGGGCCAGCTCCAACAAGTTTCGGCCTTCGTAAATGACCTCGCCTTTCGTCACCTCATACTGCGGATGACCGGCAAGCACTTTCGCGAGCGTAGATTTGCCAGACCCATTCGGGCCCATAATGGCGTGAATCTCGCCCTTCTTGACCGTTAAATTGATACCTTTGAGGATTTCGTTACCGTCAATGCCCGCGTGTAAGTTTCTAATCTCCAGCATTAAAACCGTCTCCTAAAAGCCCCGGAGTAACACGGACTAACACAAAGTCTATCCGTGTTACTCCGTGAAAATCTGTGGCTCATTTATCCCACACTACCTTCCAACTTCAGACCCAACAGCCGGGTTGCTTCAACTGCAAACTCCATCGGCAACTGTAGAAAAACGTCTTTGCAAAAACCGTTGATGATCAACGACACCGCATCTTCCTGCGAGATGCCGCGCTGCTGTAGATAGAAAAGCTGTTCCTCGCTGATCTTCGAAGTCGATGCTTCGTGCTCCACACTGGAGCTGTCGTTCATCACTTCGATATACGGAAATGTGTTCGCGCCGCAGCTCGATCCGATCAGCATCGAGTCACACTGTGTGTAGTTGCGCGCGCCTTCGGCTTTCGGCATCACCTTCACGAGCCCGCGATAACTGTTATTCGATCTTCCCGCCGCGATACCTTTGGAGATGATCGTCGAACGCGTGTTCTTGCCGAGGTGGATCATCTTCGTGCCGGTGTCCGCCTGTTGCGCGTGGTTAGTCAACGCGACTGAATAAAACTCGCCGATCGAGTTGTCGCCTTGCAGAATGCACGACGGATACTTCCACGTGATCGCCGATCCTGTTTCCACCTGCGTCCACGAAATCTTCGAATTTCTTCCGGCGCACTTGCCGCGCTTCGTGACGAAATTGTAGATACCGCCGACGCCTTCTTCATCGCCCGCGTACCAGTTCTGCACTGTTGAATACTTGATCTGCGCGTCGTCGAGTGCGATCAGCTCAACCACTGCGGCGTGCAGTTGGTTGCGATCGAACTTCGGCGCGGTGCAGCCTTCGAGATAGGAAACGTGCGAACCTTCTTCAGCGACGATCAGTGTTCGCTCAAACTGTCCCGACTCCGCGTTGTTGATACGGAAGTAGGTCGAGAGTTCCATCGGACAGCGCACGCCTTTCGGAATGAAACAGAAGCTGCCGTCCGAGAAGACCGCGCTGTTCAGCGCCGCGAAGAAGTTGTCGTTGGTCGGCACGACGGAACCGAGATACTTCTTCACGAGTTCCGGATAGTCTCTGATCGCTTCCGTGAACGAACAGAAGATCACGCCGTGCTTCTTGAGCTTTTCTTTGTAAGTGGTCGCGACGGAAACCGAGTCGAACACGGCATCAACGGCAACACCGGCCAACTGCTTCTGCTCGGTTAACGGAATACCGAGTTTTTCAAACGTCCGCAGCAACTCAGGATCGACTTCGTCGAGACTCGCTTTGGTCGCCTTCTGTTTCGGCGCGCTGTAGTAAATGATGTTCTGGTAATCGATCTCGGGATACGAGATGTTGGGCCAGTGCTTCGGTTCGGTCATCGTCAGCCAGTGACGAAAAGCCTTCAAACGAAACTCCAGCATCCACTCCGGCTCGTTCTTCTTCGCGACGATTAAACGAATCGTGTCTTCCGACAAACCGCGCGGGATCACATCCGACTCGATGTCTGTGACGAAACCGTACTTGTATTCCTGTTTACTTAAAATTTCTGCTGTACTCATCTTCTAAACTCGACTGTCTTTCGGTTTGGCTCCCTGAATCTGATGCAACACGGCGTCGACGTTTGCTTCCGTGCCCAACAACTGCGACAGCGTGATGTCGCCGAGTGCGTTATCGACGATCTGATGCAACTCCACGATCACCGGTCGAATGCCGCAGTCGCCCGTGTGCACACACGCGTCGAGAACTCCCGCGTAACTCTTGCAATGCGACTCGGCCGGTTCACCTTCCAGAACCCTGATCACCTGGTTGAGACGAATCTGCGACGCGGGCCGCGCCAGCGAATAACCGCCTTTGATACCGCGCGTCGACTGAACCAACCCCGCCTTGCTCAAGATCCACATCAGTTTCCCGGCGTTGGCGGAAGAGATTCCCTCGAGCCGGGCGATTTGCGAAAGCGTTAGCGATTCGCCCAAAATCTCAGCGCGCGCCAACTGCAGAAGGCAGCGTAAACCGTATTCTTCTTGAGCCGAGATCTTCATCTAAATTGTTAACCGCAGGCAGCTTAACTTAAACCTTACTTTTAAGTCAACATTAGCCACAAAGAAGCACAAGAAAGCATATTTAAGACGTTTCCTCTCTTTTCCTTTTGTGCCTCTTTGTGGCTTAGAGCTTGAACTCGAAATCGAGGTAGCCGGCGAATCGCACGGGCTTACCGTTGGAGACGGAGGGTGGGAACGTCCAGCCGCGAGCCGCTTCTTCAGCCGCTGTACGGAGCAACATCGGGCCTTCTGAGTTGGTAACCCAAACCTTGCCGGTTTCGTCGACAATGGCAAACACGCGCACGGTGCCGGTGACGTTGTGGGTCTTGGCCATCGAAGGATAGTTCGGCGCGACGCGTTTGCTTTCGCGCCCGCTCAACGAACCGGTGCTGATGAGTTGCGGTTCGGCAGTGGTTGTAGTCGTTGGCTGCGGGCTCGGCGTTGCTGCCGGTGTTGTGCTTTGTGTGGTGGTTTGTGTTGCGTCAGCTTTGGGAGCGGCAAACGGATTGGGAATCCTGTTGGTTACGGCGTCGAGTGCCGACGAGCGGCCGAGTGACGCGACCTGAACCTGCGATGAAGCCATCTTCTCACGCGAGGTTAAAAACTCCGTCTGCCACTTCGCGCGATCCTCGTCGTTGCGCGCCAGCGACGTTCGCATGCTGAGCACGTCTTCCAGCAAAGCGAGTGAGTCGTAACTGCGTCCCGGTTCTTTGGAAATCTCGTTGGCTTGCGCGATGACTCGTTCCAGCAGACCACGCACGCGTTCCAGGTCCGTCGACGCTTCGACCGGAAGATTCGTGTCGCTCGGATTGAGACCGAAACTGCGATAACGAGCGAGATGCGACCTGATGCCGTTTACAGTTTGGCCGGCGGCGGCGAAGTAGGTGCGCAGTGATTCGTCTTTCTGCGCCGCGCGTGTTTGAAAAGTTTCTTCCAGGAGCGATTGAGAGCGTCCGTAGTTACCGTCTTCCAGATAGATCCCGAGCAACATCAACGTCGCAACGTTCTTGAGCGCCACGTCCTTCACCGATGCGCGTACATTTTCCAACTCAGTCGCGGCAGCCTGGAGCTGGTGAACCGCGGCGAGCGCGCGTGCGCGTTCCATACGGGTCATGACGGAATTGGAGGCTTCTTCGCTGGGGCCAGTCGACTGCCCCACCGCGGAGACGGATGCGATTAGGAGGAGAATTGTCGGGAGGATTCCATGGATGTAGGGGCGTTTACGGTAAAAAGAACTCAAATTTTCGACTCCTCAAACACAAAAGCGAGCTAAACGCTCGCTTACATCTTTTTCATTTCGCCGACCCTATTATGGCCGCAGAGGGCAAATGAGGCAAGAGGGGCGGATTCCGGGTTAGAATAAAGGCAATGAAACTACCCGGCGACGACATAGTGAGTAAAGGCATTGCTGACTTGCAACAGGAGCGAGAGACTATCCCGGCGCTGCTGGTAGCAATCGGCGCCCCAAAGCTACGGCGTCTTGGCTTAGATTTACCATCAACCTTGCCGTCCAACCCCGAGCACCGACTTTACGATCTTCTCTCGCTTGCGGGATCGGATACAGCCCACTCCAAATACAACGCCCTGATTAGAAAGCTGGTCAGCTTTCAGAGAGCAATGGAATGCGTGAAAAGGTAAGCGCCGACCGGCTAACCCAATTCATGAAGTTTATCGGGCGCGGAGAAAAGAAAAAGACAAAGGTCTATTTTGTGGGTGGTGCTACTGCTGTGCTTCTAGGGTGGAGGGAAACAACCATTGATATTGACCTAAAGATTGTTCCGGAGTTGGACGAGATTTTGAGAAAGCTTCCCAAGCTCAAAGAGGACCTTCAGCTCAATATCGAACTGGCTTCACCGGATGATTTCGTTCCCGCACTTCCTGGTTGGGAAGAGCGTAGCAGTTACATTGGCCGGGAAGGTGGAATCGAGTTTTTTCATTACGACTTCTATGGTCAAGCGCTTGCAAAAATCGAACGCGGACACAGCACCGACCTGAAAGACGTGCGTGAGATGATCGACCGGGGATTGGTTGAGCCGGCTCGTTTACTCGAACTGTTCTCGCGAGTGGAGGACAAGCTCTACAAATATCCTGCGATTGACGCGAAGTCCTTGAGACAAGCCGTCGAACAGGTGGCTAAAGAACAGTGAGAATCAGCATTGTAATGATCCATCCACCAGGTAACGTAATTGAGTAACACGGACTTCACGGACAAAACGGATCTTCACTGATTAAGGCAATCCGTGTTTGTTCGTGAAAATCTGTGGCTCAATTGCTCGGCCCGATGCTCTTGATGATCTTGTCCCTAAAGGTGCGGGCTTCGGATTTGACGGTTGCTTCGTTGAGGGTCAGGAGACGGCGGTCGCGCATGACGAGACGGCCGTTGATGATGACGGTTTCGACGTCGGAAGCCTTCGTTGCGTAGACGAGATCGGAATAGATGTTGTAAACGGGGATCTGATTCAGCGTGTCGCGGTTGATGATCAAGAAATCAGCACGCTTCCCTACCTCCAGCGAACCAATCTCCTTCTCCAGATGCAACGCCTGCGCGCCGCGGATCGTCGCGAGCTCAAACGCTTGCTGCGCTGAGATTACTTTCGGATCGCCAGTGAAGACTTTGTGCAGCTTCGCAACCGTGTCCATTTCTTCCCACATGTTGAGGTCGTTGTTCGACGCCGCTCCGTCAGTCCCCAATCCCAACAACACGCCGTCATTCAACATGCGCGGCACAGGCGCCACACCCGCCGCGAGTTTCATGTTCGACTGCGGATTGTGCACCACGCCAACACCGTTGCGTTGCAGGATCGCGATGTCCGCATCCAACGGCCACACCATGTGCGCCGCAATCACGCGCTGATTCAAAAACCCGAGGCGATCGAGATAAGCTACCGGACTCGCGCCTTTCGACTTCACCAGATCGTCAACTTCACGCTTCGTCTCAGCAATGTGCGTGACGATCGGCGCGCCAGTGCGATCAGAGAACGCGCGCACAGCTTTCAGGTGTTCTTCCGAAACCGTATACGGCGCGTGCGGCGCAATCGCCGCGACGATCAGATCGTGTCCTTTCCAACGCGCGACGAAACGTTCAACGTAAGCCATCGCCTGCTCATTGGTCTTGTTGTCGGCAACAGGAAAGTCGATCACGGTCTCGCCGAGCACACCGCGAACACCCGCCTTCGCAGTTTCATCGGCAATCGCGTCTTCGAAGTAGTACATATCGCAGTAGGTCGTCGTCCCACCACGAATCATCTCCGCGAGACCGAGCCTCGCGCCGACGCGAACAAAATCTTCCGTAACATTCTTCGCTTCCGCCGGAAAGATGTACTTCGTCAACCACTCCTGCAAATCCAGGTCGTCAGCCAAACCGCGAAACAGCACCATCGGAATGTGCGTGTGACCGTTGATCAACCCCGGCGTCAGAACTCTTCCAACCGCACTCACACGCTGCCGCGACGTAAAGCCGCGTTCAATCTCAGCGCGTGATCCAATCGCCACGATGCGTCCGCCAGACACGGCAATGCCTCCGTCGTCGATGATGCGGCGCGTCTGGTCCATGGTGACGATCGTCCCGCCGACAACGAGTAAATCGACGCTGCGCCGAGCTTGCGCGTCGGCGTCCTGTAGTGGGTTAGCAATCATGGCTATTAACGTGATGACAACAATAAACAGACGCATAGATGAACTATTCGGTGGCTTTCTTTAGGAAACGCGCATCAAACGCGCGCGGCAGCAGGTCGGCGATATGAAACACTTCACTCTTCCCTTCGAGATTCGCAAACACGATCGTCGCGCCACGCGCAAACTCCCAAATGATCTGACGGCACGTGCCACACGGCGGCGTTAACGTTTCCGTATCAGCCACAACCGCGAGCTCGGTAAACTGCCGCTCGCCCTCAGACAACGCTTTCCAGATCGCAACGCGTTCGGCGCAAACTGTCAGACCGTAACTCGCGCTCTCAACATTACAGCCCGTATAAACTTTTCCACTCGCGGTTTTTACCGCCGCACCAACCTGGAATCCGGAAAACGGCGCGACTGAGTGCGTGCGCGCCTCCTTAGCCGCCTCAATCAGCGGCTGTAAGTCTTCGCTCAAAGTTGACCTCCAACAGAAGTTAAAGCGCTGGCCAGCCTCTCGCGAATTTTTCCGCTCAGCAAATCAATGCTTACCAGATTATGGCCACCTTCAGGAATGATTACGTCAGCATGACGCTTCGACGGCTCAACAAACTGCATGTGCATCGGCCGCACCGTCGCGATGTATTGTTCGATTACCGATTCGATCGTGCGCCCGCGTTCCGCCAAGTCACGGCGCAAACGGCGAATGAAACGAATATCGTCAGGCGTGTCGACAAACACTTTGATATCCATCTGTTCGAGCAAGCGCGGATCGGCATAAATCAGAATACCTTCAACGATCACGATCGGCTTCGGATCAACGTGCCGATGCTCATTCATCCGCGTGTGCGTCTTGAAGTCGTAAACCGGCAACTCCACCGCTTCACCCGCTTTCAAGCGGCGCACGTGGTTCACGAGCAGATCGTTGTCGAGTGCATCAGGATGATCGAAATTGGCGATGTGTCGATAGTCGAGCGGCAGATCGGTGAGGTTTCGGTAGTAGGAATCCTGCTGAATAAAAACTACTTCGCTCGCGCTGACGGATTCAAGAATGCGATTCGCAACCGTTGTCTTCCCCGAGCCCGTGCCACCACAAATGCCGATTATGAGACTCACGATTAACCCTTTGTTTTCCCGCAAAGGCGCAAAGACGCAAAGGTTCTTATACCGGCTTTCCTTTGCGCCTTAGCGCCTTTGCGGGAGACTCTTAATACGTTAGACCCGACTATGAACTCGACCCACCACTCGCTGTAACAACAACGCAAACACGTCACGCACGCGATCGCCCGTCGCCATCACTTCTTCATGATTGATCGGCTCGTCGCTGATTCCCGCGGCCATGTTTGTTATACACGAGATGCCGAGCACCTCGATTCCCATGTGCCGCGCGACGATCGCTTCCGGAACCGTACTCATACCAACAGCATCGGCGCCGAGGTTGCGCAACAGATGAATCTCCGACGGCGTTTCATAACTCGGACCAGACAACGCACCATAAATCCCGCGTCGAACTTCCACGCCGATCGGTTTCGCTTCCTCAATCACGATCTCCTGCAGTTCCGCAGAGTAGACCGCCGACATGTCAGGAAACCGCGGTCCGAAGCGTTCGTCGTTTGGACCACGCAACGGATTGTCGCCCATCAAATTCAAGTGATCGCTGATGACCATCAACGCGCCCTGACTGAGTTGCACGTTGATGCCGCCGGACGCGTTCGTCAGGATCAGTGTCTTAACGCCGAGCAGTTTGAAAGTGCGGATCGGAAAAGTGACTTGCTCGAGCGAATAGCCTTCGTAGTAATGAACACGGCCCTGCATCGCCACGACCGGAACTTCGTCGATCGTGCCGATCACGAGCCGGCCTGCGTGACCTTGTGCAGTTGAACGCGCAAACCCCGTGATTTCTTCATAAGGGATGCCAACCGCGTCGTCAAATTCATCCGCAAATCCACCGAGCCCGCTACCGAGCACGATCGCGATCCGCGGTTCCAGTTTCGTGCGCGAGCGAACTATTCGCGCGGCATGTTCGGCTTGTTCGTAAAGACCCGTGCCTGCAACTCCCTCAGCCATGACCATGTGCTACTTCTCTTTCTGGTAAGGTATTCCCAAAGCACGCGGGGGACGCGACGATCCAATAAAGCCCGCCAACACCACGATGGTCAAGACGTAAGGCACCATTTGAATGAATTGCACCGGAATGTCTTCACCCGAAGGTAACTTTACCGCGCCTTGCATCTGAATCGAAACCGCCTCAGTGAAACCAAACAGCAGACACGCGAGCAGTGTCTGCACCGGACGCCACTTACCAAAGATCAACGCCGCCAGCGCGATGAAGCCGCGCCCGGCCGTCATGTTTCTGGTGAACAACGACGACTGTCCGATCGATAAATACGCACCGCCAACACCCGCGAGAATACCGGCGAGCAACACGCCCGAATATCTCAACCTGGCGACACTCACACCCGCGGCATCAGCGGCTTCGGGTTTTTCGCCGACAGATCGCAATCGCAGTCCAAACGGAGTTTTATAAAGCACATACCAGATGACAGCTACAAGGACGAGTATCGCGATCGCGACCACCACCGGCGACTGCGGCAACAAATGGTCTTTCGGAATCTGCGGCGTCGAACCCGACGAAAGAAAGAGCGCGCCACTGAGAAAGCCCGGTATGCCGAGCATCAGGATATTGATCGCCGCGCCACTGACAACCTGGTCCGCCTTGAACTTGATACAACTCACCGCGTAGATCGCGGCGATGAAGAGTCCGGCCATCAGTCCGGCGAGCAAACCGATCCACGGACTCGCGTTGCCCAGGCCGAATTTCGTGTCAGCCGCGTAAGTAACAGCCGCGGCGGTGAAAGCGCCCGCGAGCATCTTCCCTTCAAGCGCGATGTTGATGACGCCCGATCGTTCTGAAAACAACCCGCCCAGCGCCGCGAGCACGAGCGGTGTCGCGAGTCTGATCGTCGACGCGATTAAAGAAAGTGTGAAGACGTCTCTCATTCAGTTAGCCCTCAAGCGGTGTACCGATCCGGCACCTCTGCCCACAAGCCATTTAAAGAATGCTTCCCCGGCGACGAAAAGAATGATGATTCCCTGCAACACTTGCACGATGTCTTTCGTCACGTGCTCGGAAAAACCGTCGACGTAGATCCCGCCATGCTGCAACATCGCAAACAGCAGTGCAGCGAAGATCACGCCGACCGGATGATTACGTCCAAGCAGTGCGACGGCGATGCCGGTGAAACCGTAGTTATCGGAGAAACCGTCGTAATAACGATAGCGATAACCCATCACCTCGTTGATGCCGACCATGCCCGCGAGTGCGCCGGAAACCGCCATCGCCAAAACGATCTGTTTGCGAATCGAAATACCGCCGTACTCAGCCGCTGTAGGATTGCTCCCGGTCGAGCGTATTTCGTAGCCCCATTTCGTCCGCCACAAAAACAGGTAAACCAGGAAACAGCAAAGCAGCGCGAGCAGGAAAGCGATGTTCAGCGGAATACGTTCCGGAAAACCGGGAACAAACTTGCCGAAACGCGCAATATGAGCACCCCAACCGATCGGTGCGGTCTGCAGAATCGGATCGCCGCCGACCTTGTAGTGATACTGAGTGAAGTAACTGACCAGCGCGACCGCGATGAAGTTCAACATGATCGTGTTGATGACTTCGTGCGAACCAAAACGCGCTTTCAGCACACCCGGAATCGCGGCCCACAGCGCGCCACTCAAAATTGCAGCCGCAAAGCACAACGGAATGAGTAACCATGCGGACCAATTCGCGAGCTCGATTCCCACCCACGCGGTGGCAAACGCCGCGATGTAGAGTTGTCCTTCGGCGCCGATGTTGAAGAGACCACAACGAAACCCGACGAGCACGGCGAGTCCGGTGAAGATTAAAGGCGTCGCGTGAAAGAGTGTGTAACCGATTCCGTCGGGCCACGAGAGCGCACTGCCCAGCAACAAGCGATACGCAACGATAGGATTGTCGCCGACGAGCAAAATCAGAATGCCGCCGACAATGAAAGCCGCAACGACGGCGATGAGCGGAAAGAGCAGTTCGCGTGCGATTGTCTTCATCCGTGTGTTAATGGCCTCTCGTCATCAACAACCCAATCTCCTCTAACGTCGCCACCTTTGGATCTACTTCACCCGCGATACGACCATCGTGAATAATCAACAGTCG
>DATEHX010000143.1:0-32668 GCA_035279345.1 Pyrinomonadaceae bacterium
CGCGAAGGCGCGCAGGTCGAAACGTTGATGGGTCTCGCCGGTCTGGGCGATCTCGTGCTGACGTGCACCGGCGCACTTTCGCGTAATCGCTTCGTCGGTGTGGAACTCGGCAAAGGAAAATCACTCGAACAGATCATCGCTGAGTTGAGCGAGGTCGCGGAAGGTATCAAGACAGCGCGCGCGGTCAAGCAGCTTGCGGATCGTGCGAATCTCGAAATGCCGATCGTTAACGAAGTGAACGCCGTCCTCTACGATGGTAAATCCGCGCGCGATGCAGTTTCAGAATTGATGAGCCGCCCGTTGCGCGAAGAAGCGCCCTAATCCGTCGTTCATCCCAGTTCCACAAGATCGCCAACCTTGACGCTTCCCGACTCGAGCACGCTCGCGTAAATTCCGAGACTCTGATCCGCGTCGCGTACGATCGTGCGCAGTATGCTCGGATCCTTCGGCAGATTCGCTTGCGCCTGAATCGTCATCCCGCAACGCGGCGTCGGAATCTCACACTGCAATTCCACGCTGCCAACGTGCAGTTTTCTCCCATCCCACTCGGCCTCAACCAAACCCTTGATCTGCGGCTCAGTTTCGATCAGAAAGTTAGGACGAAAACGCCGCGTGTCCCACGTCGCAGCCGGATTCAGCCGCGCCATCATTTCCAGCGACGTGGTGGTGAGCAGATGAATGGGAAACGCGTCGAAGTAAGTGCCCGGCGGTGAAGTGAACTCAATGATATGCGCGGGTAACTTCGAGAGATCCGGCAGCGGTTCGCCGGGCTCGCGGCTAAACGATTCTCGTACTTGTTCGTGCGCCGGACCAAAACTCGTCAGCGTTGGTAACGCCGCACGAAACGCGCGAAACCGCGAGAGACGTCCAAACACACGCGCGGTTTTCGTTTTGCGCCGGTAGTGTTCCAGATCGTCCGCCGGCCGGATCGGCCACAGTGAAACGGGCTTGCCGAGCAGTTTGGTCAAACGCTCGTTGACGTCACTCGCATCGCTACCGATCGTTATGCCGTCGGGAAAGGTTATGTCGACGTGTGGAATGAAACCGTCAGCGGGAGCTTCACGATAACGCGCGGCGCTTTGCATCAACAGCGGAAAATGTTTGCCGTTCGTGATCTCGCCAGTTGTGTCATCGCGAATAGCCCAACCGCGATCGCCGGGAATTCCGCGCGTTCCCACCGAGCACTCGTCGAGCTGCTCACCCGCCATCGACTTCACGGCGTAACGGTAAATCTCTTTGACTATTCCGATTCGCATGTTTCTGAGTTTAGAGCCATAAAAAGGCACAAAATCACTTATGCTTCTTGTGCTTTTTTGTGGCATTATTCGCAAGCCGCAACTTTTTCAGTCAACAAAGTAAAGGAGCCCATCCGAATGTTCAAGACGTTTCGTACGTCTCGCCACAGCATCGCTGTACGTCCTTTCGTACACACGGCATTAGCGCTTGCACTCTCCATCATCGCGGTCCACGCGCAACAGCGAACACAGCCGTCAACAACACCGGCGGCAAAAGAGTTCGATCTGCTCAAGCCGTTGCAATATCGCAGCATTGGTCCATATCGCGGCGGACGCTCGGCGGCAGTCGCAGGCGTCGCATCGCAACCGTTTGTTTATTACTACGGCTCGACCGGTGGCGGTGTGTGGAAATCAACTGACGGCGGAATCAACTGGGAATCGGTTAGTGACGGCTCCGTTTTTGGCACCGGATCGGTCGGCGCGATCGCCGTCTCGGATTCCGATCCAAACGTGGTCTACGTGGGCATGGGCGAGTCGCCGATTCGCGGCAACGTTTCGCACGGCGACGGCGTTTACAAATCAACTGACGGCGCCAAGACGTGGAAACGCATCGGCCTGGAAGACACGCGACAGATCGGGCGCATTCGGATTCATCCACGTAATCCCGATCTCGTTTACGTCGCGGCACTGGGCCACGTTTGGGGACCGAACGAACAACGCGGTGTGTTTCGTTCGAAAGACGGCGGTAAGACGTGGGAAAAAATTCTGTCGCGCGGCAACAAAGCCGGGGCTATCGATTTAATTATCGACCCGACGAATCCAAACATTCTTTACGCCGGGTTTTGGGAGGTCTATCGCAAGCCGTGGACGCTCGAAAGCGGCGGTCCGGGAAGCGGTATCTTCAAGTCGACTGACGGCGGCGACACATGGACCGAACTCACGCGCAATCCCGGCATGCCGCGCGGCACGGTCGGCAAAGTCGGCATCGCTGTTTCACCCGCAAATCCGGAGCGCGTTTGGGCGATCGTCGAAGCTGAGGACGGCGGCGTGTTTCGTTCGGATAACGGCGGCCGCACGTGGACCAGGATCAACGAAGAGCGACGGCTGCGGCAACGCGCCTGGTACTACACGCGCATCTATGCCGATCCGAAGAACGCCGACAGCGTTTACATTTTGAACGTCCAGTTCTTCAGGTCCAACGACGGTGGCCGCACGTACACAACGATCTCCGTTCCGCATGGCGACAATCACGATCTCTGGATCGCGCCCGACGATCCGAACCGCATGATTCAAAGCAACGACGGCGGCGCAAACGTTTCGTTCAATGGCGGCCGAAGCTGGACCGAGCAGGATCAACCCACCGCGCAATTTTATCGCGTGGCACTTGACAACGATTTTCCTTACAACGTCTACGGCGCGCAGCAGGACAATTCAACCATCCGCATCGCGAGCCGTACGACTGAAGGCGGAATCGGAACGAGCGATTGGTTCGACGTCGGCGGCGGTGAGTCGGGCTGGATCGCGCCCTCGCCAAAAGACTCGAACATCGTGTTCGCGGGCTCGTATGGCGGCCTCACCACTCGATTCGATCGCCGCACCGGTCAACAACGCGACATCAATCCGTATCCAAACAACCCGATGGGCTCGGGCGCGGATGTGTTGAAGTATCGTTTTCAGTGGAACTTCCCGATCGTCTTTTCGCCGGACGATCCGAACACGCTGTATCTCGCCGCTAACGTGCTCTTCAAGTCAACCGACGAAGGCAGCAGTTGGCAGGTGATCAGTCCCGACTTGACGCGTAACGATAAATCGAAACAGGGCGCGTCGGGTGGTCCAATCACGAAAGACAACACGAGCGTCGAATACTATTCGACGATCTTCACCGTGATGGAATCGCCGTTACAGGCCGGCACGATCTGGGCCGGAACCGACGACGGCCTCGTCCAGATCACGCGCGACGGCGGTAAGAACTGGTCGAACGTTACGCCGCCAACGAGCATCATGCCGGAATGGATTCAGGTCAACTCGCTCGACGCCTCGCCGCACGATCCGGGCACGGCTTACGTCGCCGCAACGATGTACAAGTGGGACGACAACCGCCCGTATCTCTATCGCACCAGCGATTACGGCAAGACCTGGAAGAAGATCACCAACGGCATTCCCGACACAACGTTCACGCGCGTCATTCGCGAGGATCCAAATAAACGCGGTTTGCTTTACGCGGGAACAGAAACCGGAATGTACGTGTCGTTTGATAACGGCGACCACTGGCAGTCGTTTCAACTCAACCTGCCGGTCGTGCCGATCACCGATCTCGCGATTCAGAAACGCGAAAAGGAACTGGTGGTTGCGACTCAGGGAAGATCGTTCTGGATTCTCGACGACCTGCCGTTGCTGCATCAACTTATGGACGCCGGCGGTCTGACCTCTGTTGGTGAGACGAAGCTGTTTCAACCCAGAGACAGTTATCGAATGGCCGGTGGCGGCTTCGGTGGTCCACTCCCGCCAACCGCAACACTCGGACGAAATCCGGCAAACGGCGTCGTGGTTTATTACTCGTTGAAGGCGAAGCCGGCTTCCGCGATCGAACTCGAGTTTCTTGATTCCACCGGCAAGTCGATTCGCAAGTTTACGCAGCGTATTCCGCGTGAAGGTGAAGCGGCGCCGCAGACGCCAGCAGCACCGGCGGGTGAAGGCGGCTTCGGCGGTGGTGGCGCGGCGCCGCCGGTCACGACAGAAGTTGGTTTGAACCGTTTTGTTTGGGACACAAGATACCCCGACGCGGTTCGTTTTCCCGGCATGATCCTGTGGGCGGGTGAGACGCGTGGTCCAAAGCTGCCGCCCGGAAGATATCAGGTGAAACTGACCACCGACGGCCAGACACTCACGCAGAATTTCGAGATCAAAGCTGACCCGCGTCTGACGACCGCGCCTGCTGATTACGCGAAGCAGTTGGAACTGGGTCTGAAGATTCGCGACAAGTTGAGCGAAACACACAATGCGATCATTCAGATTCGCGACGTGCGCAAGCAGATTGAAGATCTGTTGAAGCGCATTCCCCAGTCGAAACCGATAAACGACGCCGGTACCGCGCTCAACAAGAAGTTGACCACGATCGAAGAGGCGCTCTATCAAACGAAGAACCAGAGCAATCAGGATCCGTTGAACTATCCGATCAGGCTCAACAACAAACTCGCGGCGCTTGGCGGCGTGGTTGGCAGTGCCGACGCTGCTCCGACGGCGCAGTCGTACGCGGTTTACGATGAAGTCGTAATAGCGATTGACGCGGAGTTACAAAAGCTTTCGCAGATCATCAAGACCGACGTGCCGGCGTTCAATCAACTGGTGCGCGATCAAAATATTCCCGCGGTAGTGGTAAAGTAAGAATCCATCCGCAGATTACGCAGAAGGTGTTTTTGTAATCTGTGAAATCTGTGTAATCTGTGGTTTGTATGGTTAACGTTAAGCGTATTGCAGAGGTAACTGAGGCCAAACTCACGGGTGACGAGTCTCGAGTCGTCACCGACGTGAGCCACGATTCGCGCCGGACTGGTGAAGGTGCTTTGTTTGCCGCTGTGTCCGGCGCATTATTCGACGCCAACAAATTCGTGCCGCAAGTCATGGCCCAGGGCGCGGTAGGCGTGTTGTCCGAAGGGCCTGCTCCACCTGACTTCAACGGCGCGTGGTTACAGGTGGCAAACATTCGCCGTGCGATGGCGCTGGCCGCCGCGGAAGTGCAAGGTCATCCGTCACGTGAGCTTCAACTCGCCGGCATCACCGGCACTAACGGCAAAACCACCACGGCTTACCTGATCGCATCGATTCCCGAAGCAGCCGGCGAACCTGTGGCGATGACTGGAACCGTCGAATATCGTCTCGGCAAACAGCGCATCAAAGCCGATCGCACGACACCCGAAGCAACAGACATGCAGCGGTTGTTACGGCAAGCGGTGGAGATCGGTTGCCGCACGGCGGTGATGGAGTGCTCTTCGCAAGCGATGGATTTTCATCGTTGCGATGAGTTGGAATTTGCAGTCGCTGTCTTCACCAATCTCACCAGAGACCATCTCGATTACCACAAGACGATGGAGAATTACTGGTACGCGAAACAGCGGCTCTTCGACGGTCGATTGGGAACACGCCCGCGCAATTCAGTAATCAATGTCGACGATCCGTACGGCGTTGAATTAGCCGACAAACTCGAACGCGAAGGTCTGAACGTGATTCGTTATGCGGTCAAAGCGAACGCGGACGTAACTGCGAGTAATGCCGAATTCTCGTTGGAGGGAATGAAGTTTGATCTCTTAACTTCCGGAACCCAACGCGAATTTCGTTCGCCACTCGTCGGCGCGCCACATATCTACAACACGCTGGCGGCGGTCGCGAGCGGCCTCGCACTCGGCTACAACCTCGACGTGATCACTGCGGCGCTGGAAGTTTGCACCGGCGCGCCCGGTCGTTTCGAGCGTGTGCCGCACGACGGCGATTTTTCGGTTGTCGTTGATTACGCGCACAGCGACGACGCGCTTTTGAACGTGTTGCGCACGGCGCGTGAAGTCGTGAACGGAAAGATCATCACGGTATTTGGCTGTGGCGGCGATCGCGATCGCTCGAAGCGTGCACCGATGGGTGAGGCCGCGGGCAGTTTGAGCGACGTGGTGATTCTGACTTCCGACAATCCACGCACGGAAGATCCCGAACAGATCCTGGCCGACGCCGAAGAGGGAATTAAAAAGACCGGCAAACCCTACCGCAAGATCGCGGATCGTAGTGAAGCGATTCACGAGGCGATCTCCGAGGCCCGCACCGGCGACCTCGTGCTGATCGCTGGAAAGGGACACGAGGACTACCAAATCATCGGGCGCGAGACGTTCCATTTCGACGACAAGGAAGTCGCACGCGCCGCACTTGCTGCTAGAGGTTAAATGCAAATCGGTTTTGTTGTTGTGTTCATTCTTGGAGTGCTTCAGGCGTATGGCCCTCCAACACGGATAACACGGATAAAAAGCCAATCAATCACGGAAAGCAGCGGATTAGTCGCGTCCCGAACCTTGCCGGGCGCCTACTGGACACACAACGACTCCGGCGATGGTCCATTCATCTACGCGATCAACACACGCGGTAATTCGCTAGGCGTTTTTCGCGTCACCGGCGCAAACGCGCGCGACTGGGAAGACATCTCGATCGGACCAGGACCACAATCGAATCGCACCTATCTTTACATCGGTGATATCGGCGACAACGGCGAACAACGCACGGACATCGTCGTCTATCGCGTCGCCGAACCCGATCTAAAAAACGCTAAAGGTTCCACCAAAGCAAAACCAAACACGACCGAACCCGCTGAAGCCATCCGTCTAAAATACCCGGACGGCAAGCACGACGCTGAAACCCTGCTCGTGCATCCCACCACCGGCAATCTCTACATCGTGACGAAAGTCACGTTTGCAAACCCGGTTGTTTACGAAGCCGCCGCGCCGTTGACTCCCGGCAAAACGATCACGATGAAGCGCATTGGTGAGGTTCATGTTCCGAGTATTTTCGGCGGCGCGCTCACTGGCGGAAGCGTTTCTCCTGACGGCCGCAGAGTTGCTCTGTGCGATTACTTCCAGGGTTACGAACTCGTTCTCCCCGCGCGCAGCACAAACTTCGACGATATTTGGAAAGAGAAGATGACCGGTTTCGATCTAGGCAAACGCCAGCAAGGCGAGTCGATTGCCTATCGTCTCGACGGCAACGCGCTGCTCGCCACCAGCGAAGGAAAAGAGTTTGATTTGATTCAGGTCGAGCGGCGGCGATCCAGCAGATAGTAAACCGGCAGTCCCAACAAGATCAGGAACAAACCAATCGCGGATTTACGCGGTGAATCGTGGATCGTCTGCACGATTAGCCAGCCTGACACAAGCATGAAGATTATAGGTACGACCGGATAGCCCCACGTGCGATACGTGCGCGGAGCGTCGGGTAGCCGCCGGCGAAAGATGAACACCGCTCCGGTCACCAGCACATAGAACAACGTCAACGCGAAGATTGCGTAATCCGTGATCGTGTCGTACGCAGCCGAGAAGGTGAGGACGGTAAGACACGCCAAACTTCCCTGGAACAGGAGTGCTCTAATCGGCACATGTGTATGTGGAGAAACATGCGACAAAGCTCGTGGCGCGAGTCCGTCTTTTGCCAACGCATACGGAACGCGCGCGGTCGCCAGTAACGAAGCGTGGAGCGCGCCGAATGAAGAGGTCATCATCGCCGCGGCCATCAATGTCACCGCGCCGGCGCCGAGCAATCTTCTAACAACTTCCGCGGCCACTGACGATGAGCCAGGTACGTCAGCAATCTGTGTTGGCGTGAGCACGTGGTAGTAGTTCACGTTCACAAACAGGTAAAGCGCCATCACGAGCAGGCCGCCGCCGATCAACGCGAGCGGCAGATTGCGCCCGGGATTTTTAACTTCGCCTGCGAGGAAGGTGATGTTGTTCCAACCGTCGTAAGCCCACAAAGCACCGATCATCGCGGCCGCCAATCCTGCGACTCCGCCGGTGGTGATCGATACGCCTTCACAAGCACCGGCATTCGTCATCGCGAGGTTACCCCAATTGCCGTCGCTGTAGAAAAACGCGCCGAAACCGATTCCAACCAGCAGCACGATCTTCATTCCCGTGAGCACACTCGCCACTCCACCACTCACGCGCACGGCCGCGCAGTTAATTGCCGTGGTAACGAGGATCGCGCTCAACGCGACGATCTCCAGGCGGCCGAAGGAAAGTTGATGTCCGCCGATAACCGTGTATTCAAAATAACTGTGCTTGAGCACACCGCCGAGCAAGTCATTCAGAAAGATCGCAAAGCCTACAGCGAGCGCCGCCGCTGAAGCCGTACGCGCGATGAGAAACTGTGTCCACCCATAAATGAAACCAAGCGGACGTCCATAAGCATCGCGCACAATGCCATACTCACCAGCCGCACGCGGCATCATCGCCAGCAGTTCGGCGTAAGTAAGCGCACCGGCAAGTGCAAGCAATCCAGCAAGAACCCATACCAGGAGCGCTTTGCTCGGGCTGCCGACGTTACACGTGATGACGCGTGCTTTCAGAAACACGCCGGTGCCGATGATGTTGGCGACGTTGACCGAGATGGCTGCGATCAGTCCGAGACCGCGGACAAGTTGAGTGTGCTCAGTTTGCATAGTTTGGGCCACAGATTTACACGGACATACACGGATAGAACTTTTAAATGATTTGGATGGTCCGTGTTCCTCCGTGTAGTCTGTGGTTAATAGCCGGTGTCGTTGGCGATCAGGTCTTCGTAGGTGTCGCGTCTTCTGATCATTTCCGGTTTGCCGTCGCGGCGAATCAAGACCGCCGCGGGCAGTGGCCGGCCGTTGTAGTGAAACATCTGCGCCAGCGAATACGCGCCGCAATTCAGTAACGCCAACACCTCGCCGGGAACCACGTCGTCGGGGAGTTTACGATAATCCGGCAACCGTCCCTCGCGCTCGATGTCGAAATAAACGTCGCCCGAGTCGCAGAGTGGACCGGCAACTTTGTAATCGCGCCCGTAAGGCGCGTCGGCTCGCGAAGCTGAGATCAAGTGGTAGTACCACTTGTAATTATTCATCGAGAGCATGATGTTGTAGCCCGCGTCGGTGAGCAGCCAAACGTCTCCGGTTTCAGGACGCGTCTTGATGTTGCGCACAGTCGTGAGTACGAGACCCGCATCGGCGATGACGCTGCGTCCGGGTTCCAGGAGAATCGTCACCTGGTCCAGAAGGTGTTCCGCATTTGCCGCTCGTGCTGATTCGCGTGCGACGCGCAACGCTTCGGTGAGCACGGCCGACGGTTCGAGTTCCGCGCCGAGCATGTCGCGTTCGTGTTCGGGAAGATCCTCGGCTTGCGTACGGTCGCGCAGATAGTTCACGGGAATCCCGCCGCCGAGATTGATGTGTTCGAGCGTGTGGCCGGTCTCGTTATGAATCGTGACGAGGTGTTCCCACATGCTTTTGAACGCTTCGGCAAACGGTTCGACGTCCGGAGTTTGCGAACCAACGTGAATGTGGATGCCGCAAACCTTCACCAGATCAGGATTCTGTAAGCCGCGACGAAATGCGGCGAGAACTTCGGAAGAAGAGATGCCAAACTTTGAAGTCAGCAGGGCGGTTTGTAAGCCGAGATGCGATCGCGTGCCGATCTCCGGCACGAGCCGCAAGGTGATGCGTGCCGGCGCGATTTCCTCACCTTGCGAACGCAAACGTTCGACTGACTTTTCCACCAACTCGATCTCGTAAAGCGAGTCGATATTGATCGCGTAGATTCCGGCGCGCACTGCATCGTCGATCTCGTCGTCTGACTTACTCGTGCCGTTGAAGATGATCTGGTCGGGCCGGAAACCAACGCGTAAGGCTTTGAAGAGTTCGCCGCCGCTATTGACCTCCACGTCGATACCCGCGTCGAGCACGGCTTTGAGAATAGCCATGTTTGAGTTTGCTTTCGACGCGTAGCAAAACTTGATCGGGCGATCGACAACGCTCGCCGCGTGTTGCAATCGGCCGATGTTGTTGCGAATGCGCGTTTCGGAAAAAACAAAAAGCGGCGAGTGATACTGTTGCACCAATTCCAGGGCGTCAACGCCGTCGATGGTCAGATGTCCATCGCGAACTTCGAGAAAACCGGAAATGGACCAGGCAGGGCACGACGTAGCAGTTACGGGCATAAGTTGTCAGTTAGTAAGCTTCTTAATGGTTTCGCGAATCTGTTTTAAGTGGCGTTGTTCGTGGAAAGCAACCATGGAAACCGCGGCGGCTCCGTCCATGTCGCCAAAGTACGGATGCTTGAGGCTAACCTGGCCGAGCCGCGCGCCTTCCTTGATGCAGAACTCTTTTGTGTTTGCTCGCAATGCGTCGAACTTGGCGAGCAGTTCGTCCAGCGGCGGCAAGTCGTTCGCCGGTTGCACGTACTTCGGCGCCTGAAGACGCTTCATTCGCAGCGAGACGATGCGCATCGGAAAGAACTTCCTCAGGAAACCAACCTTGACTGGCGGTTGCTCCAACTTCTTTTTGATGCCTTTCATCACTGCCCCTTCGACGAGGCAGAGATGTTCGATTATCTCGGTGACGCTCCACTCGTTTTCCGTCGGACGCCTGGAGAGTAATGCGGGGTCCACGCCGTTAATTGCGGTCTTCAGTTCGGCGTGGACCGCATCGAGTCGCTTGAGCGTGCTCTTCATCTGAGAAGTTGGAACCACAGATTACACAGATTTAACCGCAGCCTCTCTGCGTAATCTGTGGATTGCTTTCGTCAGTTTGAGCGCACGAAGTTGTAGCTCAACGTGCCTGCAACCTGCACCGGTACTCCCGACAGTAGTGTAGGCATAAACCGCGCGAGACGTGCAGCGTTTACCGATATCGCATGAAGATTTTGTGGACCCGACACCGCCTTCGCGTCGATCACCGTTCCCTGCTCGTCGATCAATATCTGGACCAACACGATGCCGTTCGCATCGCCCGGGGCTTCAGGCCGCGGCATGTAGATGGCTTTGCCGTTCAGCATACCGCCATTGAGTGGCCGCTTTTGAGCAGTATCTGGCGGGGTTTGCGGTTGACCTACCTCACCGCCAGCGCCCGGCGCGCCCTCCTTCTTCGGTACGCCTCCGGGAGTTGTGCCCACGTCGGTTTGTAGCTCTGAATTTTTTTGCTCGGCCTGTCTTTGCTCCGCGCTAGCCGGCTGGCCTTCGAGCGTTTGTTCGTTGCCGGGCTGTTGCCCCTGTGGCGGCGTGTCGTTTGCCGCCGTGGACGCGTTCTTCGGTGCGTCGGCTTCGCGTTCGGGCAGCACGAACGAACTCAAAAACTTCTCTTCGAGTGCTTCGTCCTTTTTAGTATTGAGCGAAACGATTGCGTAGAACCGCTTACGAGTGATGAACGCTTGCACGACTCCGGTCAGTTCGCCGATCGCTACTTTGAAGGAGCGGCCCGGGTGACCATTGAACGGGCGGCTGCCTACAGGCGTGAGCTTGGTGATCGCATTGTCTCTTGTTCGGACCTTCGGCGGAAAGAAATCCTTGAAGGCGTCGACATAAGAATTGAAGCGTTGATATTCGGTGTATTGCGCGGGATTCGACTTGATGCCGCTGAAAGACGCAATCGCCAACACCGGGCCGCTTGCGGATTTGGCCATGTAGAGGCGCGTGTTCAGCTCCATCTTGTGATAGGGAAATTTGGTTGATTCCGTAGTCGGGTTTTTCGGCATCGTGACGGTGAACTCTTCGCCCTCGGGAGTGATCGTTTCCCATTCCGCCCACGCATCGGCGGTCTTTTGCGCCTGTGCGGCGAGCGGCGCAGCGGCGAATAGGAGAGTCAGGAGCGCGAAAGATAAACGACGAAAATACATGTCATCCCTCCTCAGAAATTCAGGCAGAAAAAATATCACAAAACACGCGGTGAAACACACCAGACGCTTCTATCCACAGATTACACAGATTGCTTATAGAATCTGTGTAATCTGTGGATGTACTTTTTAGCTGGTTTTCGCACGTTCCGTTTCCACCAAAACACGTCTCAGAATCTTACCTGAAGGCGATTTGGGGATCTTCTCGACAAACTCGATGTAGCGGATTCGCTTGTGTGGCGCGACGCGTTCCGATACGTATTCGAGAATGGTTTCCGGCTCCGCGGGCTGTTTCATCACTACGATCGCTTTTGGCACTTCGCCTGCTTCGTCGTCGGGACACGGAATGACAGCGGCGTCCGCGATGCACGGATGTGTTAACAGCACCGCTTCAAGCTCCGCCGGTGGCACTTGAAAACCTTTGTATTTGATCAGTTCCTTCGCGCGATCGACGATGAAGAAGTGACCATCTTCGTCCGCGTAACCGATGTCGCCGGTGTGCAGCCAGCCTTCCGGATCGATTGTTTGCGCAGTTGCTTCGGGCGCGTTGAGATAACCTTTCATGATCTGCGGACCGCGGACGCAAACTTCGCCACGTTGTCCGGGCGGCAATGCTTCACCGGTTTCGAGATCGACAATCTTGCATTCGGTGTTTGGCGCGGGCACGCCGACCGATCCGAACTTCAGTTCGTGCGGTGGTGCAGGCGACGAATGAGTCACCGGACTGGTTTCAGTCATGCCGTAGCCTTGCCGCACCACGCAACCGAGACGATCCATGCAAGCGCGCGTCAGGTCTTCGCCGAGTGGCGCGGCGCCGGAGAAGAGCGTCTTGAGTTTAGGCAAACGATAATTGTCGACTATCGGATGCTTACTGAGTGCTAACACGATCGGCGGCACGATATGGGCCAGAGTCACGTCGTAATCCTGCGACGCCTTCAGAAAGGTCTCCAGTTCGAAGCGCGGCATCGTGACGACAGTCGCGCCGGTATAAAGTCCCATGTTGAGTACGACGACCAGACCGTAGATGTGAAACAGCGGCAACACGCAGATCAGCGTGTCGTCTTCGTAGAAGTAGCAGAGACCTTCCATCTGGCAGAGGTTCGCGACGAGATTCCGATGCGTCAGCATTACGCCCTTCGGCAATCCGGTCGTGCCGCTTGAATAGGGAAGCGCGACGAGATCTTCGGCTGGATCGATCTCGACTTGCGTTGCGCGGCCGTTGTCGATGAGCAACTCGGCAAACGGAGTCGCGCGTTCGGTGTGGCCGAAAACGAAGATCTCTTCGACGCCGGCGTCCTGAGCGGCTTCGCTGGCGCGATCGATACACATCGTTGTGGCGATGAGAAACCGTGCGCCGGAGTCTTTTAGTTGATGCGCGATCTCGTTGCGCACGTAGAGCGGATTGATCGGGCTGACGATGCCGCCGAGCGTCGCGGCGGCGTGGAAGGCGATGCCATACTCGGGACAGTTTGGACTCAGAATGCCGAGCACGTCGCCTTTTTTGAAACCACGCTGAGCGAGATTATGCGCGACGATCGCGATCGCGTCGGCGAATTGCGAATAAGTGAGCGTCCGGCCCGTTGGACCATCGATCAGGGCCGCTTTATCAGCCAGTTCGGCGGCACGATGCATCACGAACGGTGTCAGGGCAGTTTCTGGAATGTGTACGTCCGGATAGGGACCTTTAATTATCATCTTTGGTTTTGGGAGAGTAACGGGCCTAACGATCTCGCGGATACCTTAACAGGTGACCGCAAACCTGAAAAGAGGCTATATTGAGCGGAATGCCTGAACCTCCGAATCAGCCTCTCAATATTGTGTGCTTGGCGACCTATTTCAAAGGCGTCGATTTTATCCGCGAGTGTAAGGCTCACGGTTGTCACGTGGTCCTTATAACCAAGGAGAAGATGCTCACTGAAGACTGGCCGCGCGAGTCTTTAGACGATCTGATCGCCGTTCCAAACGACGCCGGACCGGCGCTGTTCATCGATCTGCTCGCCTTTCTCGGACGTAATCGACGAATAGATCGTGTCGTTGCGTTGGAGGAGTTTGACGTCGTAACAGCGGGGTTGATGCGCGAGCATCTTTGCCTGGAAGGGTTGAGCAGTTCGCGCGCGAAAATCTTCCGCGACAAGCTATCGATGGCCGTGCACAGCCAGCGTGCCGGAATCAAAGTGCCGGAGTTTGTGCGACTGCTCAATCAGGAAGAAGTGCACGAGTACATGCAACGCATTCCCGGTCCGTGGGTGATCAAGCCGCGTTCTGACGTTTCCGCGATCGGTATCAAGAAGGTCGATCAGCCAAACGATGTGTGGGGAGCGATCGAGGAGATGAACGCCCGTGAGAACCTGCGCGAACGTGCGTCTTATTACGTGCTCGCACGCTTCATTCCCGGCGAAGTGTTTCACGTCGATTCGCTGGTGAACGACGGCAAGGTGGTGTTTGCGGGAACGAATCAGTATGGACGACCGCCGATGCAGGTGGCCCATCAAGGCGGTGCTTACATCTCGCGAACGGTCGCGCGCGGTTCGGCTGATGAGAAAGCGCTGCTCCAGGTGAATAAGAAGCTGATCAAAGCGCTTGGTCTGGAACGTGGAGCGACGCACGCTGAGTTCATCAAGAGCGACGCTGACGGACAGTTTTACTTTTTGGAAATCGCGGCGCGTGTCGGCGGCGCTTACATCGCTGAAGTGCTGGAAGCCGCGTCGGGTGTGAATCTGTGGCGTGAGTGGGCCAGGTTGGAAATCGGTAATGGCAAGTCGAGTGTGAAAGTTTCACCGGGACGCAAGGAATACGCGGGAATAGTTTTGTCGCTCGCGAAGCAGGAGCAACCGGATACGTCGGCTTATGTTGAAGATGAGATCATCTACCGCGTGAAGAAGCGGCATCACGCGGGATTGATCGTGCGCGCGCAGAAGTTGGACCGTGTGACCGAGTTGCTTGACGATTACTGCCAGCGTTTTGCGGACGACTTTGTCGCAGTCGCACCTCCTCCGGAACGTCCCGAATAGCCACAAAAGGCACAAGAGACACAAGAGGCACAAGAGGTGTTAAAGGAGTTAGCGGATCGCTTTCCCTTTTATGCTCTTGTGCCTTTTGTGCTTCTTGTGCCTTTTTGTGGTTACAGCATCTGCGAACGCGCCTGTTCGGCACGCGCCGCACCGATCGCTGTCTGCACGTCTTTCACTTCCTCAGGCGGCGGCAACACGGCCTTCATTCCGAGCGATTCGATCCACAGCTCGCGCGCCCAGCCTTTAGTGTGATAAAGGTGCTCGTCCTCTTCAGGCTCAACCCTCTCGCACGCTTCCTTGAGAACCTTCGCGGTCTCGCCCTTCACCTTCTTGACCACTTCACCAATGAGATGCCAGTTCTGATGGTCCTTTGTTTCCGCCAACACGACGGCTTCAGCCGCAACGAGTTGCGCGGCTCCGGGTTCGCCTTCTGCCAACGCCAACTCCATCGACTGAACGAGCGCTTCACCGATCGTGCGCACCACTTTTCGGCCCGGCGTCTCTTCGTTCGGATCGAGACCGAGTTTCCTCAGCGTGTCTTCCATGATGGTGACGTGAGTTTTGGTTTGTTCGAGATACTTGTCCCACTCTTCCTTGAGCTCGTCATTCTCGACGCAACGCAGCGCGGTGGTGTAGACATCAACGCCACCGATCTCCGTTTCGAGCGCTTGATATAAAAGTTCCCGCACCTGTTCGTCCTTCATGACCTCCTCCTTAAATCCCTTTGCTCGTAAACAACTGGTTTGTGAAATTGGATTAGCAAGCAGTGGGCCAGAATCAATGTCGAGGTGAAGCAACATGTTTGCACCCTTTGTCCGTATTTTTATGAGACACGCTTGTATCGTTCCAGTTAAAAAGGACAGAACGGTAGAAACTTGAACTGCGATTCCCAACCGTTTCGTGTGCGTGGTTCGAAGAAGAGAAGAAGAGGCTGAAAGAGCTGAAGCACGTGGCAAAGAAAGGTGGGTGGGGACGCGACGTTGCGCGCGTGCCGTCGATCGATCCGTACAAACGCGAGAAGCACTGGACGATTTCGATTGCTACAGTGCGTGACTTCTGCGCTTGTTTTATACCTCTTTGTGGGCAGTGCGCATGAAGGTAAATGTGACAGAGGAAAGATACTTCAGACATTCACGCGCTTGGACCCATCATGACCTTGTTCTCGCACGGTGTGCTTAAAATTTTGTATTGACATAGACCAGGGTCGCGGGTAAAGTGCCGCGCGTTTCCCGTTCTCACTGACTAAGAGTTCTCCCCGACTCTAATAACCTTTAGCCCAGGGTCAACGAACAGTAGCTAGAAAATAAACATCGATCAGCCCAACTGGTCTAACTAACCAGACAAAAGGAGCAAATATGTCGCGAATGTCGAAGAGCTTCGTAGCGGGTGGCGTGTGTCTTGTGGTCATAGCTTGCGTAACGAGCGCGGTGGTCCTGGTTTCGCGTGCTGAAAATAATTCGACGTCACACTTATCCGCAAACGTCCCGTCGCCTCGGAATAACAAAGGCCCGAGAAATCTTTCGCTCCAACCTGAAGCCGCTCGCGTTGCGCGGCAACTCGGCAAGAGATTTGGTCCGACGAGTCATTCGGTCACAGCGTTTTCGGGACAGATTTCGCTCTCTGGAACTCAGCAGCCGCTGTCCATCACGCGTCGCCAAACAGAAGACGGTGAGTTGGTCGAGCTGGGTTTGGCAAATCGCGCATTCAGTTGGAACGCCAAAGAAGGAACGAAAGCAAATGCAGGTGCACCCACAGACAATGAACGGCTCTTGCTGGAGCGATTAATCCTCGATAGTCCGGATAACTTTGTGCTGGCCCAACTTCGTGGGGCGAGTTATTTCACGGTCGCACGCAACGTCCGGCCCACTGACGCGAACGACGGCTATGACGGCCCGTTGTGGAACCTCGTGCGCGTCGACGAACCGCAAGTGGACGACAGCCGTCGAGCGCTGAGCACCTGGCGCATCTACTACCTCAACGTCCAGACCGGATTACCTGATCGCGTTGAATACCAGTTCAACGACAAAGCGATCAAAGTTGAGTTTCTCAATTGGACCGAGCAACAAGGCGAGAAGTCACCCTTACACATCCGGTGGTCGAGCGATGGTCAACCGCTAATGGAATTCCGCGCCACTAGCGTCTCTCACAACAAATAAACATGTCGCCCAGGAGCACTGTCATGATCTCATCGTCGAAAATATTTTCCAGTTTAGCCGTTGTATTACTCATCTGCGGTAGCTCTTTCGGCCAATCGGCGGCGCGGCCGGATCGCGGAGCTACACTGAACCGCAACTACCTGATGTCAGACATCGAGAACATCAACCTGCAAAACGGTGGCGTGCAACTCTCGATTCCGCTCGCCTCGTTGCCGCCGATCGCCGGTGGCAAGCTCTCCTGGACGGTCAGTGCGAACTACAACAGCAAGATCTGGGACATGCTGCGCATGCAGGAAGAACCCCTGGGCACGGTCTTCCTGCCGTATGTCGTGGACGTGCCCAGTGCAGGCGGCGGATGGACCATTGGCGGGAGCTATTCCATCCAGTTTCGCAATGCAAGAGACGACTTCGATCGCATTCAGTACGATCAAAGCAGCGGGCTGCCACAATCCGAAATCGATCTCTTGAATAACTTCAATTGGTGGAAAGTAGTTTTGCTCTCACCGGATGGCTCGGAGCGCGAACTAAGGCCGCTGGATTACACCGCCTATACCGGAAGTCAGGACTTTCTCCGCGGTTACTACAACACCATTCCGAGTGGCAGTCCGATGCGTTATTACACACGCGACGGCAGTTTCATGTACGCGAAGATCAGCAGCGTCGTGGATTGGACCGTCTATATGCCCGACGGGACGCGCATCATTCAGACGCCCGATGGCGTGCAGCGGATTCAGGATACTAACGGAAACAAGATCAAAATATTTGGCGACGCCAATGGCGGTCACTATCAAGACGAACAGACCGGTCGCGAGATTCGTCTCGTCTACGATCCTGCGGCCAACGGCGGACAAGGCCGCTACCGCGTCTTTTATAAAACCGTCACTGGAATCGAGCACTACATTGACGTAAACATGGGAACGACGATCGTTCAGGGTAAGACCTATCCAGTAAGCGATTTCGACATAGTCAATGAAAACATCTGTCAAAGAAGCTCCTGGTTATACACGGAATTGCAAGTGGTTCGCGACATCGTCTTCCCGCAGACTGAGCCGAACCAGACGCGCAAATTCGTCTTTGCCTACAACTCAGACACAACTGAGAACACAACCACTGGTGTGCTGTGGTTTTGCGGCGGCGCGTACGAAGACTACACGCGGACTGCCTCAATCGGCTGGGGTGAACTGAGCCGCGTGATCGCGCCTCCGGGGGCGATCCAAACTGCTGCCTACACGGACTACACTTATTTACTGACTTCAACGCACTCAATCGACTTCTCCGCCGACGATCTGTCTCGCCAGTTCCTCATGCAAAAGAACCTGAATCATGATGGCATCGTGGAGACATGGACATTTGGCTCAGGAACCGGCGGCTATGCGGTCAATGCTCCCGATGGCAGCGGCGTAACTGACTGGGCTTATTGCGGGACAATCGGTGTGCCCGGTTGTGTGCAGGAGAAAGCAGGTCTTTCTTACCGCACCAAACGTCCCTTCACCATGACCGAGAGACACTGGATAAACCTGCTCTTCTCGGGAGGCGACAATTGGGGACCGGGTGGCCTGTCACCGTTCAATCCAGTCGTGGATTACGAATACACGACGTTACTCGACGCGAATAACAACCCGCTGAAAATGTCGGCGAAGAAGTTCCAGTACGACTACAACGGCAACGTCACGCAGACTATTGAATACGACTGGTTCGATCCCGCGCTTGTGTCGAGAGACACGGAAGGTGTGCCTACGGGTGTGCCGGCGAGTGCAACTGTCCTCCGCACCACCAATAGTTCTCATTACAATCAAGCCGTCGGCTCGACTTCCACGAATGTTTATGCAAAGCGGCCACTCGCCACGCCTGCGCCGTTAATTCTCAATGCTCCTAAAGAAACAACGCTTGGTACGAGTATCGTTCGTTTGAGCTATGACGGTCAGGCCTATAATGTCGCACCGACGGTTGGCAATCTAACAAAGAAGGAAGTGTGGGTAGATGTTGATTCCAAATGGATCCCTACAAGCAATACATACGATCTTTATGGAAACGTCCTCACGGCTACTGATGCCCGTGGCAAGGTGACGCAGTTCTTCTATGATGATGCTACACACGCGCTGCCTAATCGTGTTGTTGTAGATCCGCAGAACAGCACCGGCACTCAGACGACCACGACAGTCTATGATTATTCCACCGGAGTGGTCACCAGTCAGACCGACGCGAATGGTCAGATCTCAACCATCGAATACACCAACGTATTACTCAATGCGATCGATCCTTTTGGTCGACCGGGAATTGTTAAGGCGCCGGTGATCAATATCAGCGGCAACAATCACCGTCGGCGCGTAACCACAACGTACCTTGACTCTGCGCGCCAAGTGCTTACTTCAAGCGATCTAAATACTGAGAACGACAAGCTCTTAAAGACGAGAACTACAACAGATCAGTTAGGTCGTCCAATATTGAGTGAACAGACCGAGGATGGAACCAACTACACGATTTCCAGTGTCCAAAAGTATCTGGACATGGGACGAGTGATCCTGTCATCGAGTGCAAGGCGCGGCAGTTCGTCAACTACCGACAGTTGGACACGGTTTACAAAAGACAATGCCGGTCGCGTGATTGAAGTCGCCACCTTTGGCGGTGCTACCCAACCGGCGCGGACGGGCACTGCCGGAGTTTTTACTGGTGCAGTTACGACCACTTACGATGGCATTTTCACGACCGTAACAGATCAAGCAGGCAAAGTGCGGCGCAGTATGATTGATGCACTCGGCCGGCTCCGGCGAGTTGACGAACCTGATGTCAATGGAAGCCTCGGCTCAACTTCAAGTCCAACGCAGCCAACCAGCTATTCCTACGACGTTCTCGGTAATCTAACGAGCGTCACGCAGGGTACACAGACACGTACTTTCACTTACGATTCACTTTCGCGTTTACGTACAGCTGTGAATCGGGAGAGTGGAACGATTAGTTATCAGTATGACGATAATGGCAACCTGGTGGTGAAAACTGACGCCCGCACTGATCCAAGCGACGCCAATAAGAAAGTCTCGACGCACTTTGAATACGACGCGCTCAATCGTGTCACACGTCGCTGGTACAACGGCTCGAGCTCAATAAATTCGACGACCCACAATAGTCCCACGCTACCGCCTGGTGTGGGCGCGACAAACGAAGCGAAGTTTTATTACGACTCGCAAGCACTGCCCACAGGCGCACCATCTTACACGCGTGGTGCTGCGATCGGACGTCTCGTTGCGCAGACTTATGGAAGCGGCTCCAATGGGGATTATTTTGCCTACAACGTGCTGGGCCAACCAACGCTGAAAATCCAGCAGACTGGCTCCGTCAATTACCAGTTGAGCGCGGCCTACAACTTGTCTGGCGCAATCGGCACATTGACTTACCCGTCGGGCCGCACCGTTACTCATACTTACGACCAAGCGGGCCGTTTAACTACACTCGGTGGCAATCTCGGCGACGGCATTACACGTACCTATGCCACAGGTATCCTCTACTCGCCGCTGGGCGCCCTGGTGAAAGAGCAATTCGGCACTACCACGCCCACGTACCACAAGCTCTTCCACAACAGCCGTGGCCAGTTGTTCGATACGCGCCTCAGCAGTGTCAACGACACCTGGGACTGGAATCGAGGACGACTGATCCTCTATTACAGCAGCAATCACCTTTGGGGACAGACCGGACCCGACAATAATGGCAACGTGCGGTTTGCCGAAACCTGGATTCCGCCCGAGAACGCCACCCTGGACCAGGCCGATACTGTTACAGAGCAAAGTTATACCTACGACTCACTGAACCGCCTTACGAGTGTCGCCGAGCAGCGCATGACTGCTGCTGGTGGTTGGGTGTGGAGCCAGCAGTTTCAGCAATCTTACAACTACGATCGTTGGGGCAATCGAACGATCAACCCGGCTTCGTGGGGCACCGGAATCAACGTCAAGCAATTCACAGTTGATACTGCCAACAATCGCCTCGGGGTGCCTGTTGGTCAAACCGGCACAATGACGTACGACGCTGCCGGCAATCTCATCAATGACACCTACACCGGCGCCGGCAATCGCACCTATGACGCGGAAAACAAGATCACTTCAGCATGGGGCGGCAACAACCAGGCACAGCTTTACGGTTACGACGCTTCCGGCCAACGCATCAAGCGTACGGTAAATGGTACCGAGACGTGGCAGGTCTACGGTTTTGGCGGCGAACTGCTTGCCGAGTATCCAGCGAGTGGCGCAGCAACGAGTCCGCAGAAGGAATACGGCTATCGCAACGGCGAGTTGCTAATCACAGCCTCTTTGCCCGGAAACGATCATTCTCTCAACCTGAACGGCACGTCAGCGTATGTGCAGGGACCAAGCAGTAGCAGTTTGAGCATCGCGGGCGCGATCACGGTTGAAGCCTGGATCAAGATCGATTCGATCGGTGCGTATCGGACGATCATCAGCAAAGAGGCGTTTCAGCAAGCTGGTACCGGCGGTGGTTATCGCTTGGCGATCACCGATCTCGGCAAGGTGCGCCTCGATCTGTTCCAAAGCCACAATACTTATACTACCGCTATCGGCACCACGACAGTCACGGCCGGCGTGTGGCAGCACGTAGCTGCTGTGTTCGACGGCAGCCAGGTGCGCATTTATCTGAATGGTGTCTTGAATGGAACCGTTGCGACTACAAGTGGACCAGCGACCGGCAGCGGCAACTTCTATCTTGGCCGGTTCTCGTATCCACTCAACCCGTATTACTTCAACGGTTTGATTGACGAAGCACGAGTCTCAAACGCGGTGCTCTATACGAGCAACTTCACGCCCGCGAACAGTCTGACAGCAACCGTAGGCACGAAGGGCCTATGGAAGTTTAACGGCCAGACCACCAACGACTCTTCCGGTAATAGCAACAATGGCACGCTTCAGGGAGGTGCCGGATATTCAGGTAGCGTACCGGGTGGAGGCGGTAGCAATCTGCAGCTTCTGTGGCTAGTGAGCGATCACCTCGGCACACCCCGCATGATCTTGGATCAAACAGGCAGCCTTGCAAACATGAAGCGGCACGATTACCTGCCGTTTGGTGAAGAACTAATTGCACCGATAGGCGGCCGGACCACCGCGCAAGGTTACGCAGGCGGAGATGGCGTAAGGCAACAGTTCACCCTCAAAGAACGGGACATTGAGACGGGACTGGATTACTTCATCAATCGCTATTACGCCTCGACCCAAGGCAGATTCAGTTCGCCTGATCCACTTGTATCGAGCCGCAGAGTAACTGAACCGCAGAGTTGGAATAGGTACAACTATTGTGCCAATAATCCTCTAAACATCATAGATCCTAATGGATTAGATTGGTGGTACTTGAAGGGTTCTGAAAATCCATCTCCGGTTTGGTTCGACCAGGATCCGGGTACCGACTATGAACGTTGGACAAACACCTATGATTATGTTTATTACGACAATGCTGCAAAAAAATATGCGGTGTTAGATCCAAGCCGAAATCAATATTTTCAAACAAATACGCCCGAGCGGGCAAATGAATTGTTCGAGAGCTACTTCGCGGGTTCGTTTGGAGTTGGCGGCCAAGCTGAGGGTGAGTTCCTGGGTGGCCTTGGGGCTGGAGCCAGTCCCTTCGGTATTCTTATTAATCAGGTTCACGCAACTGCTGGGATGGACACAACCTCCCGCGATTACATGACTGGACAAGTGTTAGGCGCTGGTCTGAGTGGCGGCGTTATGCTGGCTGGCACTTTAGTATTTAAGGGAGGTGCACTCACACCGCTAAACAAGCAGCTTGCGACTGAAGCACAAATGGGTGACCTCGCGGCTGGCAACGGTAAAGTCATAGCTGGCGCTGGTTCCTCTGAGGTCTTGCGAGATGCCCCACGCCTTGCTGCCCAACATGGTGGTACCGCTTCAGATTGGGCGAAAGTTACTAGTTGGTCCTACAAAGCCGCGGACGGAACGAAGATCGAGGTTCACGCCTACCAGCACATTCCGACCGGTAAGGTCGTGGAGTTCAAAACTAAGATCCAATGAACCCTAATGGTGAAATAGAGAAATGAATAAGGAAGAATATTACCTTCGGGGCAAGATTGTGGCCATCTGTGAGGCGGCATTGGCTGAGGAGATCGGCATCATTGCCGCGTCTCGACGCTTAAGTGCATTAGGATTGGAATTGTTCGAACGGCGTCATGAAGACTTTATTACGTTCGACGCGGTCGATACAGAAACTGATCACCTTCCAGTCGACAAAGAGCGCAAGAACTGGGATGCGGAGGCCCTCAAGCGAAAAGATGCGGAGATCGCCGAAGCAGAAGCAATCTATAAAAACAATGTAATCACTGCGTGTAGGAAACTAATAGAACAGTTCGCGATCTACAACAAATTCGAGACCTAGTCGAAACCCATCCAGCGTTCTATCTGGCTTGAAATCGAATCGTAGAGAATGACTGCTGCCGGTGGTTGGGTCTCGAGCCAGCAGTTTCAGCAGTCTTACAACTACGATCGTTGGGGCAATCGCAATCAACCCGGCTTCGTCGCTTGGGAACGTACGATGCTAATTTGAATCGGATCGGACCCTAATCATGGCATTCTCGATAGCTCTGCTTGACGAGCCCGCTTCTGACATTGAGTCAGGTAGGTCGGGCCTCATAACAATCGGTTCTTACGTGGAGCGTTTTGTTGCACCGATCGGGTATTGGGACGTAATTCATTATCGTCGTCATTGGCGACAGGCAGTCACTAGAACCATTCAAGGCTCCGTTACGTCAGCACTAATAACTTCTATGTATGATCCCGCTGTCGCGAATTTCATATATTGGTGGCCGATGTACCGCTTGGATGATACGGTTTACTTTCAAAACCACATCCTCTTTTTGAATGAACTAGAGACACCTTTCGAGCCGAATGACGCTTTTCGTTTTGTCCCTGAGCGCGTGGTCATCAATAGCGACGGCGAGAAGATTTCAGAATGGTCTGCGCCAATTACCGATCTGGAATCGTACCTGAATTGAAAAGTAGCTTTCGCTGGCGCCAACATGTCAAAAACGCAAGAGGATCCACCAGAAAAGTGCGAACGCTACCGCTGAGTTGAAATGAAGATTATTATGTTGGCTGTTAATCAATCCAGGGGGACATTATGACGCCAGCAGCCTGCGTTCATATCAAAGCCATTACCGAAGTGAAACTCGCCAAGAAACGCGTCTGTGAAGAGTGCATCAAGATTGGTTCGACGTGGGTGCATTTGAGAACGTGCCAGGAGTGTGGCGCGACGTTGTGTTGCGACAGTTCGCCGAATCGACACGCGACGAAACACGCGCACGCGACGGGCCATCCAGTGATTGCGTCCGCAGAGCCGGGAGAGCGTTGGCTCTACTGCTATCCCGACGACGCGTTCGCGGAGTACTAGTTACGAAGGTGCAAAAACCTCGGCAAGAGAAGTTCTTACAAACAGACGTAAGATCTTCGCCACAGACCGCACACAAAGAACGGACAGAGTTCCGCGATTATCCCGCACTAGTGTCCCGATATAACAAAGTGTCCCGACGTTAACGACACCCGCTTAGACAACCAAAACTTGTTCCCCAAATAGCCCTCATCTTCGGTAGACGTGTGTCTGTATCTTTCAGTGGGAGGAAGAACATGCGAAAGGGTGTGATCGTCTGTGTTGCGTTCTTGTTGATTGGGTTGTCATTAACGTTCGGTGAAAATGCAACTAATAATGTCTCCGCGCAGGCTGGTCCAGAGATGCTGGTGCCGAACCTCCGCGTGCGAACAACGATTTCCGATCTGGTGACGCCGATCAGTATGGCGTTCATCGGCAATAACGACTTCTTCTTACTCGAGAAGAACACCGGCCAGGTGAAACGCATCGTCAACGGCGCGGTCCATAGTACGGTGCTCGATCTCGGCGTCAACTTCGCTTCCGAACGTGGCTTGCTCGGCATCGCGTTGCACCCGAGTTTTCCGAATAACCCCGGCGTGTATCTCTACTGGACCTGCCGCAGCACCGGCGCGCCCGCGGATCCATTCTTCCCGGACGAGACCAGGTGCCTCGACGCAAACATGTTTGCCGCCGACACGGAAGAGATCCTGCAAGTGCCTCTGCTCGGCAATCGCGTCGATCGTTTTGTGTGGAACGGCTCAACCTTGACGTTCGATCACAACCTGATCATGCTGCGTGCGTTTCAAAATGACGGCGCACCAGTGCCGCCGAACCAGGGTGATGAAGAACAACCAGCACGCGGTAATCACGACGGCGGCGTCCTGCGGTTTGGACCAGACGGCAAACTCTACATTCTGTTCGGCGACAACGGCCGCCGTGGACAATTACAGAATCTTCCCTGTGGTCCAACGGCGAACTGTCCCGGTCCGGCCCAACCGGACGATCAGTTTGGTGGTCCGGAACCGGATGATGCACACCTCAGCGGTGTCATTCTGCGTTTGAATCCCGACGGTACGACACCCACCGACAATCCGTTCTTCAGCGCCGGCGCATCGATTCCCGGAGAAGTCGGCGCGAACATTCAGAAGATCTTTGCCTACGGTCTGCGCAACAGTTTCGGCATGGACTTCGATCCAAAATCCGGAGCGTTGTGGGAACAGGAGAACGGCGATGATAGTTTTTCAGAGCTGAATCGCGCCGATCCCGGCTTCAACTCCGGTTGGGTGCAGATCATGGGACCACCCGAACGCATCGGCCAGTTCAAAGCCATCGAGACGAGCCCGGAGAACGATCCGTGTCTGGGCACGCCCTACTTTGGCTTACAGCAACTACGCTGGTCGCCGGAGTTGATCGCCGATACACCCGCGCAAGCGTTGTCACGGTTGTTCGTATTGCCGGGTTCGCACTACAGCGAGCCGGAGTTTAGCTGGAAGTTTGCAGTGGATCCGGGCGCGATCGGTTTTGTGCGCGGGCGAGCTCTTGGACCACAGTTCGAAGGCGATCTGTTTGTCGGTGGCGCCAGGCCCTTCCTGGAGGGTGGACACCTGTTTCACTTCAACCTGACGGGCAACAGGCGCAAGATCGGTGTTGACGATCCACGTTTGGAAGATCGTGTTGCGGACAACATCTGCAAGTATGACCTGACTGAAGGTGAGAGTCTGCTGATCGGACGAAACTTCGGCACGATCACGGATCTCCGAACCGGACCGAATGGCAACATGTTCGTTGTCTCGATCGATACCGGTTCGGTGTTTGAAATCTTTAGTAGTAAGAAGAAGTGAACCGCAGGCTTACTGAAACTGCGTCTTGTTAGCCGCTAAGAGGCTTGTATCTTTGCGCTTCAAAGCAGCGACGAGACGCGTCCATTCCTGACGTCCCTGGGCAAGCCGGTGAAAATCGCCGGCTTTGTCCGTTTCCAGACCGCTCAACATCTCGTTTGCCTTGCCCGCGGCGATTGCTCTCTCGGCCGCGACTGACAGCGCTTTGAAGGCTTCGTTGCGCGCGGTCGTTTGCGATCCCTTCACGACGAGCTTCGCGCGTTCGTAAGGAAAGCGATAGTCGCGCGGATACTTCCGTTCGATCTTCGCAAACGCCGCAACGATCTGTGGACGTTCCGAATTGCTTGCCGTGATGCGCCGTTCGCGCAGCCGCGCCAGCAGTTCATCTTCAGGGCTGAGTGTCGGCGACGCTTCCGGTTTTGTTTCGTCAACAAGCTTGGCCGGAACGGTCACGGGTGCTTCAGTGCGCGCCGGTTCGGGTGTGGTTTCGGCGACCGTTTGCTGCGGTGCAGGAGCAGACGCAGCGGTTGAAGCTGTCTGCGAATCTGTTGATGAACGCGTCAAACGAGTTAGGCCAAAAAGGCCCAACGACAACAATAAAAACGCAACGCCGCCGATGGCGATCAGTTTCAATACCGAACCGCGGCTCGAAGACGGATGATCCGGTTGCCTCGACGTGGTCCACGGAAGCACGGACGAACTCGCCGGACGCATTTCGTGTTGCACGGTCAACTCGTCATCGTCGATGGCCATCGCTGACAACAACGTTCCGCGCGACGGGTTGCTACCGCCGCGTGAAGATTTGTTTTCCGGTGTGAGCGCGTTGCCGCATTTCCAGCAGAACGCATAGCGGCTTTCCACGAGCGCACCACATTCGCCACACGGAGTTTCAGTGCTCTCTTGCTTGGCGGCGATGGGAACCTGCAGGGGCTCGGGTCGTTTTGGAGCGACTACTTCTTCGGGAATCACTGGTGCAGGTTTCGGCATAGGTGGCGGCGCCGGCTTTGTTACAACCGGAGCGACGGGCACGACCTTTGGCTTCGGCTGGTCCAACAACACTTCCAGCACGCCCATCGTTTCGAGTTTCCAACCGTTCGCGGCCTGACTAACAATCGCGGGTTGAACTATTTGCACTTCACCCGCTTCCGGGTTCGGACAGTGATAGTAATCCTGGTAGTACTCGTAAAAGTCGCGGCGGCTCGCGAAGCGCGGCGCACGCGGCAACACGATCGCGCCTTCACTATTTGTCACCACGACGAACTCGCCGTCGTCGACCGGGACGAAAGATTCAGTCTCGTAATCAAAGGTGACGCTGACTTTGTTCGCGGCTCGCGTGCGTTTCAAGTAAAGCGCAACTGTAGACGGAAACGCAGGCGCCACATCGAGCCGCTCGTTGCAAACAGGGCAAGTATCCAGTGCGGTGATGAAAGCCGCGTTGATTAAGTCGCAGAAGTGTTCGTGCAGATCGGCTGCGGCCGGATGCAAACATCCGGGACACGACGGCTGCGGCACGCCGTCCGCAGTCAACGTGAAATTCTTGGTTTGCAGCGGCGTGTTCGACTCAAAACTCATTACGTGGCAACGATCACATAAATAGAGGAGCGAACTTCGTCGCGTGCAGACCGGACACCGGTCGAGTCCGAACTGATCGAAATCGACCGGACAAAAGTGTTCGCAGTTGCAGCAGTACTGCCAACGGATCTCGGCGGGACGCCTTCCTTCGCCTTCAAAATCGAGTTCGCCGAGCAAGTGACCTCGATTTTCACACTTGATCGGGCTCTGGCGCGGTGCGAAAAAACCTCTTTTGTGTTCGGGACAAAATACTCTCATGTTCGTTGCTCCCTTTTGAAGAGAAGAATGGCCGTTTAGGTTGTACTTCGCGCGCAACATGATTGGGAATTTGGGGGGAAAGAAAAAACCTAGGAGAGATTCCCGCATAGATTAATCCCACACGCAACGGATTACAAGCCTTGAGTTTAGGTGTGCCTCGGGAAACACCGGACTTTTCGGAGACGGCTGGCGCGACCTATGGTAAGCTTTCGCGGTTTGCTCAGGAGTAGAACCCGCTTATGAGTGACAAAAAAGGTTGGGGCTCGACAGTTGCCGGCTGGTTTATCGAACGCGACGAGCCGCAGACGCCCACGGAAATCGAATCCCCGGAAAACGAAGCCGGTGTGACCGCCGACCCGGTTGCTTCGGTCGCTTCGGTCCCCGACAGCTACACGACGCCATCGCCGACTCAAGGCGTTTTTCAAACGGTGCCGCCACCGCCAACCGGCGGCCAGATCGACTTCGCCGCGGTCTTCGTTGCTGCCGGTGTCGACGAGGAAGAGCAGCAGCGCGTTACGCGTACGACTGAGTTGTTGCGGAGCTTGCCCGCGGGCACTGACGCCGCCGTGAAGAAGCAGATCGTCGAGGCGTCGCTGAAAGCCTTCGGCGTGCCGATTGAGAAGATCATCGAGGCGACGGCGGAAGAGATTCAGGCACTTGACGGTTACACTCGCAACTGCGCCGCTGACAACGAAAAGCTCATCCAGGAAAGCGACGCGCGAATCAAGCAGTACGAACAAGAGATCGCAAACATTCGTACCGTGATGCAGCAGAGTGTTGAGGAACAGCAGAAACTGATCAAGGTGTGCAACGATAAGAAGCTTGAGGTTCAACAGGTGCTCGAGTTTTTCGGACGCGACAAAGTCGCGAGCGTCGTCAAGGCTTCACCCAAGCTCCACGATCCTTCCGACCCGGCGGCTAATCCGGCCAGTTAAGAGAAAGGAAAGAATCCATGTTCAAACGATTGGCTAACCTCTGGAAAGGTTTCCTATCGCTCTGGATTTCGGACATCGAAAAGGAGCATCCCGAGATTGCTTACGAAAACGCCATCAACTCGATGGTGGCCAAATATTCCAAACTCAAAACTGCCACTGCCGGGATCATTCGCCGCCGCGAAGAACTGGACGAACGTTTCAAACGCGCGAGTGCCGAGTTGGCCCAAACCGAAGCCGAACTCGATACGGCCGTTTCAACTAACCAGGACGATCTCGCCGTCATACTGATTCAGAAGAAGAACCAACTGGCCGCGGACGTTGCCGAGTTGAAGACCGAGATGGAAACGGCACGCAGCGATGCCGACTCGGCGAAGACTTCGTTGCTCGGCGTGCAGTCGGAGATTCGGAAGTTGCAGAGCGAACGTGATTCGATGCTCGCGAAGATGCAGTCGGCGCAGGCGCGTATCAAGGTGCAGGAGCAACTTGACGGTTTGTCGGTTGATGCGGAAGTGAAGGCGCTCGACAACGTGCGGCAGCACATCAAGACGACGATCGCGGAAGCAAACCTCGGCAAAGAATTATCCGAGTCGTCGCTCGACTCGCGTCTGGCTGCGTTGCGTAATCAAACCGGCGAGGTCCAGGCCAAGCAGCAACTAGCAGAACTAAAAGCCAAGAAGGCCGCCCAACAAGCCACCCAAAACAAGACGATGTAATCTTGTTAATCCTGTCAAGAAAACTGACGAGGTGACCAATGAGACTGACTCCCCTTGCAAAAGGTTTTATTGCCTTTGTGGTCTTTTTCGTGATCGGCTTCGCCACCTGGCATTACAAAGGTGATGCAATCAAGAAATGGGCCGGCGGCGAGCGCGCAACCGGCGAAGATTCAAAGGGCGACTTCGACAAACTAGGTAACGCGCCCGGCGATCCCGACCGAAACGCCGGCTCAACCGGCGTCAACAGCATTTCGCTCGGCTCCGGCCGGCTCAACCGTCCGCTCGTCGTTGGCATCAACACGTGGGCCGGTCACGCGCCCGGGATCGTCTTCAACAACGGCCTCGACCCCAACGGCGGTTCGAACTACAAAAACAAATACGGCTTCGACGTGAAGTTCGTGTTGCTCGAAGATCCGGCGGCGAAACTCGCTGCATTTCGCAGCGGCCAGGTCGACATCATGTGGAACACCGTCGACAACTGGGCGCGCGAAGCTTCGATTCTCGCCGAACAAAACCAAAGCGCGAAGTCGATCATCATGCAGGACTGGTCGCGTGGCGGTGACGGCATCGTCGCGCTCTCGACGATCAAGCAAGTCGAAGATCTAAAAGGTCACAAGATCGCATGCACGCAGTTCACGCCGTCACACTTCCTGCTGCTCTATCTGTTGTCACAGTCAGGTCTGTCTCCGCAAGATCGCGCCGAGGTCGAGAAGAACATCGTCTTCTTCACTGACGCGCCTGCCGCGGCCGCGGCATTCAAAGCGAAACAAGTGGACGCAGCCGTGACGTGGGAACCCGATCTTTCCGCGGCGGTTACAGCGCGCGGTTCTGAAGCACACATCCTCGTTTCCACTCAAGCGGCGACCAACATCATCGCCGACACGCTTTGCGCGCGTCAGGACGTGATCGATCAAGCGCCGGAAACAGTACGCGACTTCGTGCGCGGCTGGCTCGACGGTATCGAGATGATCAAGAGCAACCCGAACCCTTCTTATGAAGTGGTCGCACGTGCGTTGAAACTCGACACCGACACAGTCTCAGGTATGTTGTCAGGCTTGAAACTCACGCCTTACGCCGACAACGCGCAGTTTTACGGTCTAACCGGCGCGCGCGCTCATTACGAAACACTGTTCGACACCGCCTTCGTGATCTGGCGCAAGAAAGGTCTCGTAACCAAGACCGTTGATGCAAAAGGCTGGGCCGACACGCGGTTCCTGCAAGCTGTGGCTTCTTACTATCCGGGCCAGAAGGTTGAAGAAGCACCGGTAGTCGCGAAAGCTCCGTCAGAGAAAGACGTACCGATTCTTCATCAACAGATCCAGATTCAGTTCACGCCCGGCTCTGACGAGATCATGCCCGGCTCGTATCTCTTACTCGACAAACTCGGCGAGACGATGACTTCCTTCGGCAGCACCGTGCTGCGCATTGAAGGAAACACGGACAGCACGGGCTCTTCAGCCGGTAATCTGACACTTTCAGAGCGCCGCGCGCAGTCCGTTAAAAACTACATCGTCAAAAACTTCCCGAACATTCCGCCGACACGCTTCCAGACGATCGGTCGCGGTTCGACCAATCCGATCGCCGAAAACACGACCGAAGCGGGGCGGCAACAAAACAGACGCACCGACATCAAGGTCATTCTCGCAACGTCGTAGACAAGGCAATCCACAGATTACACAGAGCTCTGCGTAATCTGTGGATGGTATTTGTATGGCTGCAAAAAGCTCCTCCTTCGCTATTCGTGCGCCGCTGCCAAAGCGCACCGCGTTTCTGCTCGGCTTCGTCGCACCCGCGCTCGTTTTGGGCGCGTGGTGCGTACTGACTTACGGCGGTCTGGTCGAACCTGACTTCCTGCCGACGCCGACCGAAGTCATCCGCGGCACGCTGCAACTGTTCATTCAATACGATCTCGGCACGGCGATCGTCGTTTCCACGCGGCGCATCGCGATCGCGTTTCTACTCGCGTCGGCGATCGCGTTGCCACTCGGCGTGCTGATGGGCGCGTTTGACCCCATCAATCGTTTTTTCGAACCGATCGTGGCGCCGCTGCGCTACATGCCGATCTCGGCGTTCATTCCGTTGCTGATCTTCTGGTTCGGTATTTACGAAAAGCAGAAGATCGCGTTTCTGTTTCTCGGCGTGTTTGTTTACCTGCTGCCGGTGGTCGTCACGGCGATCCGGCTCGTGCCCGAGGAGTTGGTCCAAACCGCATTGACACTCGGCGCGACGAAGTTTCAAGTGATCAGAACCGTGCTCGTTCCCGCCGCGTTGCCGGAAATCTTCGACAGCTTCCGCGTGATGAACGCGATTGCCTGGACCTATGTGATTCTCGCTGAGGCCGTTAATCCCGAACACGGACTCGGCTACATGGTCGAGCTCGCGCGCACGCACCAAAAAGCGTCGTGGTCCTTTGCCGGACTGTTGGTGATCGGCGGCATTGGTCTGATTACTGATTTTCTCATTCGCCTGCTTTCGAGCCTGCTCTTCCGCTGGCGCGAAACCACCTAATTTATGGCCGACAACGAAGCTCCAACCCTTCCACAATCCGGTGAACCGGGAACGATCGCCGTCGACGTAGGCGAGCACAAGGCCGGAACATATCAGGCTAACCAAACAGGCGTGACGCCCAAGTTGCGCGTCAGCGATCTCAGCGTCACTTACATCGATCGCAAAGGTAATCGCACGGAAGCCGTGCGCGACGTCTCTTTCGATATTCTCGACAAACCTGATACCGGCGAGGTCGTCGTTTTTCTGGGACCATCGGGTTGTGGCAAATCGACGATTTTGAAAGCGGTCGCGGGTTTGTTGCCGCCGACAAAAGGTGAAGTGCTCGTCGATGGCGAACTCGTGACAAACGTCGGACGCGATCGCGGTATGGTCTTTCAGGCGTACACGTCTTTCGGTTGGCTCACGGTGCGCGAGAACGTGGAGTACGGTCTCAAACTCAAAGGAACGCCCAAAGCCGAACGGCGCAAGATCTCGGATGAAATTCTGAAAGAAGTCGGTTTGGCCGACTTCGCGAGTCGTTATCCGAAAGACCTTTCGGGCGGTATGAAACAACGCGTAGCGATCGCGCGCACACTCGTCAATAAGCCGCGCGTCGTGTTGATGGACGAGCCGTTCGGCGCGCTCGACCCGCAAACTCGTTGGGGCATGCAGAGTCTGCTGCTCGAGATCTCGCGCGCCGAGAACAACAC